>NZ_JBADWU010000073.1:0-77535 GCF_056203535.1 Candidatus Limimorpha sp.
ATGCGCGGTTCCTGAGCTTGTCGAAGGATGCGCATCCAAAAATCCAATCTGCGTAAAATCAGCGTCATCAGCGAAATCTGCGGTTCAAAAAATCATATTCCGCCAAGACGGGAGAAAGTAAATGCGGAGTAAATTTGTCGAATAATTATGAGTAAATTTCTAAAGGGAAACAAATCTAACATAAATCTTTACACAAATCTTTTTCTTGTTCTTTCCTTTTTTAATCCATGTCGGTGCGCCTCATCGGTCGCCCGACAACTGTCATCGTCAAGACGATGCCAGCAACAGGGGCGGAAGGATTTTGGGGCGATTAGCCCACGGCGGCTTGCCGCCATCATTCTCCAGCACGAAAGCAAGGATTTATGATAGATTTATGAAAGATTTGTTTCTAAAAACATCTTGCGCCAGCCAATCCGTAGAAATTCATGCGCTTGCGCATCCAAAAATCCAATCTGCGTAAAATCAGCGTCATCAGCGAAATCTGCGGTTCTGAAAAAATCAATCTGTACAATCCGTAAAATCTGTAGTTTGTTGAAAATCAGTGTAATCTACAAAATCTGCGGCTTCAAAATATCACCTCCATCAAAAAAATCCGCCAAATTTCTTTCCAATCTAAATTCTATTCTTATATTTGCAGCCAAATACTCAAATCAAACAATTTTATTAATTAACTAAATCCTAATAGAATGAAAAAGAAACTACTCATTTTGACGATGGCTTTTGTAGCATTAGCCACAGTCATGCTTACTTCCTGCAAAAAGGAAGAAAAACCTTCTTTTGAAGGCTCACGTAATGACATTACTGAAATGAAAGAAACTCCAAATCGAGGTATTGATCCAGTTTTGGTGATTCAAGAGTTGGCAAGAAACTACGGCATGATATTTGACTTTGATAATCTTTGGGGACCATATAGTGTTTCTCTCAATTCTATGGTTGATATTTATGTTGTGCCATCGTCTTGGTCTATTTACAACAATTTTTATCTGACATTCTTTCTAAACAGAAGTGCAAATTTACTAGGTATATATGTAGCGGATTTGTCTTATGCTTTTGGGTTAAAAGAATCGTCATTTGCTCCTCCGTTTACTTCATATTACTATGAAGTTGTTGACCCAGAGCTTTTTAATGTAGGTGTTGACAGCAATCAGAAAGACTATAATGTTGTTTTTACAGGAGAAGTTCAAATTAGCGCTTCAAATGGTCAGCGTTCTCTTGTCGTTGATAATAATATCGGTACAATTCCTAATATTGACTATAATCTTTTCTACAATCTTTCTCATGGTATTTATACTTTAGAGCGCCCCCATATGTATCCTATGAGTTCGAGTTTTGGACGTATCGAAATGGCATTTTGTATGGCCAATACTTTTTATGTAAACTTTTATCAATAATCAATAACATTAACATTCTTTAAAAAATTAAAAATGAGAAAATTTTCATTACTTTTGATGACTGCTGCCTTACTGATTGGCGGTAATCTGATGGCACAAGAAGTGCTAGTTCGGGACTCTTTTGAAGAGTACACTGTTGGCAACGGCCTTATGACCGAATCAGCCGCTGCTGGAAACGATTGGTGGGAATCATGGCCAAGCAATCCTCCTGCGACAGAACCTATCATTTCTGACGAATTTGCGTCAGATGGTGTAAAGTCTGCGCATTTGACCTACCGTAATGATGCTGTTTTTCTCCTTGGTAACGAAGAAAACGGCATCTACGACCTTGAGTTCGACATCCTTGTTCCTCAGGGCAAGAACGGTTACTTCAACATCCTGCACAACTATGCTGGTTCAGCCAGCACATGGGCTATGCAGTGCTACCTCCACCTGACCAACGATGGCTCGACCTCAACTTCAGCTCCGGGCCACGGCACCATCCACGCCGGTTCAAACGGCACCGCTGACGTTGCTTGCGTTTACGATGCTTGGATGCACTTCCGTCTCCATGTCGACACCGACAACGATGTGGCTGAATACTACTACACCGCTCCGGGCGAATCGGAAGTTCTCGTCTGCACATGGCAGTGGAGCTTGGACAGCTTCGGTGCAAACACCGTTGGCCGTACCCTTTCAGCTATGGACTTCTACCCTCCAGAGAATGCCGCTACATCAGAATACTATCTTGATAACTTCAGCTTCACAAAGCTTAGCGGCGAATCAGCTCCACTCATGAGTGTTGACGTTGACGATTTCTATTTCGAACTCGAAGAAGACGACATGGATTCTCAAGCCTTCACTATCAGCAACGATGGTAACTCAATCGGCGACTACATTGCTTACATCGACTTCGGCGAAGGTCAAGGCGGTTCTGCAACACAGCAAATCTACTACGACATTGATCCTAACCTCGAAACCGGTGACAACATTTCAGGTGTCGGCCTCAATATTGAAGAACCAGAACTGATTGAAGTTGGCGCTATGTTCTCAGCTGCTTCATACGCTGGCGCTGTCATGGGCACCAAGATCACCAAGGCTGAATATCTCATCGTCGAATTCACCGAAGGTGGCAACGGCATCGAGCCTAACACTCCTCTCACATTCCGCATCTATGGCCAAGGCCTCTATGGTCAGCCAGGCGCAGTGCTTGCCGAAAAGGTCCTGCCTTACAACCAGATTGTCAACAACCAATGGAACACCGTCACTTTCGACGAGCCAGTCGACCTGACCGGTTACAATGTTTGGGCTACCTGTGAATTCACACAGGCTATCGGCGGTTATCCGATGTGCTTCGACGGTGGCACACACGTCGAAGGTGGCGACATGTACCGCACCAAGGGCGGTGGCGCTTTCAACTCGGCTTCAGCTAACTTCTCACAAGATTATGGTAACTTCCACATCCGCATCACCTGCCAGGGCAGCCCAGTATCTGCAACTTGGGCAAGCATCAACAAGGCCGACGGTTCTCTTATGGCTGGCGCAAGTGATGAAATCAGACTGTCTGTCAACTCAATCGGTCTCAGCGAAGGTGATGAATACGAAGCAACACTCGTCATCAACAGCAACGACCCAGAAAATCCTTTGATTGTCCTTCCTATCACCCTCAAGGTTGGTGATGTCAACGTTGATGAAAACTCAAGCGTTTACAGCATCTATCCTAACCCAACAACATCACAGGTCACCATCGAAGGTGAAAACATCAACAGCGTGGCTATCTACAATGTTGCCGGTCAGTTGGTTCGCGTTCAGAAGCTCACTTCTAACGTCCTTGATATGAATGTTGAAGCAGGTGTCTACTTCCTCAACATCATCGACAACAATGGCAACAGCACTGTTCAGCGCGTTGTCGTTAAATAATCCTGAAACGTAATAACGTAAATCTGATACGAAAGCGGGGCGCAAATTTGCGCTCCGCTTTTTTTTGTGTAGGGAAAGTAAATACGGAGTAAATTTGACGAGTAAATTGGGAGTAAATTTTTATCGGACATAAATCTGACAAAAATCTGTCGCAAATCTTCATTGCTGTGCAGGAATGATATTTGCGCCAGTCAAATCTGTGTTAATTTATGCGCTGTTCCTGAGCGAAGCCGAAGGACGCGCATTTGAAATTCAATCAGCGTAATCAGTGAAATCAGCGGTTCAAAAAATAAAGTTCCGCCAAAGCGGTAGAAAGTAAATTCGGAGTAAATTTTAGAGTAAATTATGAGTAAATTTTTTCTTTCGCCAGCCAATCCGTGTTAATTTATGCGCTTGCGCATTAAAAATTAAATCTGTGTAAAATCAGCGTCATCTGCGAAATATGCGGTTCGAAAAAAACAATCCGTTCAATCTGTAAATCTGTAGTTTATTACCCGTCAGCGTCATCTGCGAAATATGCGGTTCTGAAAAAATCAATCCGTCCAATCCGTAGTTGCTCAAAAATGTTGCATATCGCAAATTATTCCCTATATTTGCCGCGAATTCAATTGACTTTGCTTATGCGTCACATATCATTCCTATCAGTTATTGCCTCAATTCTGTTCCTTGTTTCGTGCCATCCCGAGGTGGATTTGTTTGCCGATTACAAGGAAGTCCCTGTCATTTATGGCCTTTTGGATGCCGACGCCGACACCAATTTCATTCTCATCAAGCGTGCCTTTTTGTCGGAAAATGCCATGTATTATGCCGCTATTCCCGATTCAACCAGCTATCCGGGGCGTTTGGATGCGCGTCTGGTGGAATACGTCGATGGTGAGAAGTTGCGCGAAATTATCCTCGACACGATAACCAAATGCAACAAGGAGCCGGGTGTTTTCCCTTCGCCGAAGCAAAAGATGTATTATACGGCGGAAAAACTGCATGGCAACACCGCCAAACACGAATACAGCTACCGGCTACTTGTCGCTTTCAAGGATTGGACTTTGGAAGCCAAGACCATAATGGTGGGCGGCAGCGATTTTGCGGTCTGGAGCCGGACGGCCAATTTCTCGATGTTTCCTGATGAAGCCTATCCGAGCAAAATGTTTTTCTATCCGGCCTTACACGGAGCCATGTATCAGGTGACTATGGAGTTTTCTTTCGGAGAGCAGCGAGGCGATGACGGCGACACCGTCACACGCACCATGTCGTGCGATTGGGGTGTTTATGATGCCAATGAGTTGAATTTCAAGGATGGAAAGTATTATCTCAACTATAGTTGGAGGACTTTCTATGCCAATTTGCGTGAGTTTTTGGGTGCTGATACTGTCCCGATTGGCATCAAACGCTATATCAGCGATTGGCCTGTCACTTTCTATGTCTGTGCCGGAGGCCGCGAAATGCTGGAGTATAACATGGTTAATGGTGCTTCGGGTACCGACATGCAAGACCAACTTGACTACAGCCCCATTGATGGTGGCATTGGCTTGTTTTCGTCGCGCAGTTTCAGGGAGCAGCGGGCGCGTCTGGCTGGCAATACCGTTCCCGAACTGGTCGAAAAAGGCTGGGGCTTTAAGTTCATTGGCGGAGAATGAAACGGAGATGTGTGGAGGAATTTTTTAAAGGGGAACAAATCTAAAACAAATTTTGTCTTACATCTATGTTTTTAAAAACCTCAAACTTATATGGATTCCCGCCCTGCGGTCGGGAATGGAGAGTTCGGGATTAATAAAGAAGCGGCGACGGCCTATCATCACGTTTAATGTGAACCTCACACGCCGCCGCCTTTATGATACCCCTAACTTTCTCCATTCCTGTCGTCAGACGGAAATCTCAAACTTATGTTTTCGCTGTCCAAAAAGCGGAAGCAAATATTTATGATAGATTCATGAAAGATTTGTTTCTAAAAACATCTCGCGTCAGCCAATCAGTGTTAATTTATGCGCGGTTCCTTGCGCTCTCTGAGCTTGTCGAAGGATGCGCATTTAAAATTTCCGTGTCAATCCACTAAATCCGTGTTCGATTCAAAGCAGTCTATTGAAAATCAGTGTAATCTGCGAAATCAGCGGTTCGAAAAAATCTCTGCGGAAGTCAGCGTAATCAGCGGGAAAAAAGCCGTCCAGAATTCACATAGGTTGAAAGACGAAAACCGGCTGCGGTATTTCCGCTGGTTTCAGATACATGATCATGTAAACCGGCATATAGCTGACTTTGCCCGACTGTTGCATGTTGCCTGATGAAAACACGATGCTCCTTTGAATGTTGTAGTCGTTGTTGTCCAACACATTGCTTAATGCGTTGTGTCGTTTGTAGTCTTTCCCCGACTTTACCTCGATGGGAATGACTTCGTTTTCGTGTTCGATGACAAAATCCAGTTCGCCTTGACTTTTGCTGTTGAAATAGTGAAGGGGATAGCCATGAGCCTTTAGCTCTTGGGCAATGAAATTCTCGAAAATGGCACCGAAATTGATGTTGGTTTCTCCCGATATGATTTGCAGTTGAAATTCAGAGGCATAACAGCAGGCCAAAAGCCCTACATCATTTAGAAATAGTTTGAAAAGGTTGCGCTGCTCATTAAGCCGCAACGGGATGCGTGGTTCATCGACATTGAAGACCGGCAAGGCGACACCAGCATCAGCTAACCAAATGAAACTGTTTTTGAAACGCTCATATTTGGCATTTTGGTTGAGCGTTTTCATGATGAACCGCTTGTTTTTGGCATTCAGTTCCGATGGAACCGTATCGAAAATTTCCTTGATGTAGAGTTTGTTGTCTGGGTCGTGTTTAGCAATGTCTTTATAATACATTCGGATGATGCTTTCCTGTTCATTGCGTACATGCTGCAAATTGTTGGTGGACAGGTATTTCATTACTGCTGATGGCATCCCGCCAATCACGAGATAAAGCCGAACCAGTTCCAGCATTTTTTTGTGAACCACTTCATCGACACATTTGTGCTGCACGAAACATTCATTCAGATGAGCCATCACTTCATCGCTCATGCCCACGGCAAAGGCAAATTCTTCAAAATCAAGTGGAAACATTTCTTTTTCGGTCATGTAACCGACAGGAACACTTCGTAAGTCGTTCAATTCGACACCTAATAATGAACCGCTCATTACATAACGGTAGCTACCTTCGTCGACGAGAAATTTTATGGCAGTAACGATTTCTGGACATTCCTGAACTTCGTCAAAGAAAATCAGGGTTTTGCCTGGTATCAGTTTCTTGTTAGCAAAGGCAGATAGGCGCAACAAAATTTCACTTACGCTGTTGGGCTTGCCGAAAATGGTTTTCAGTTGCGGTTGTTCGACAAAATTCAGTTCAATAAACTGCTCGAAACATTCTTTGCCGATCTTCCTGACGGCGAAGGTCTTTCCGACTTGTCGAGCACCAGTAACGAGCAAGGATTTCTTTTCTTCTTTGAAGAAATTTGTCAAGTAGTTGTAAATCTTCCTTTTAATCATTGTCTTTGCCATTTTTTCATCCTGTATTTTGCTTTATTCTGCCGTTTTTCCAACCTATTTTCGGTCTATTTTTACCGTTTTTCCAACTTTTATGAGACGCAAAAATACAATTATTTCCAATTTAATGGCCAGATTCCCCCAAAAAACTTGTGTCAATAAGATCTGCGAAATCTGCGGTTCGAAAAATAATGTTCCGCCAAGGCGGTAGAAAGTAAATTCGGAGTAAATTTTAGAGTAAATTTAAAGGGAAACAAATCTAACATAAATCTTTACACAAATCTTTTTTTATCATTGTCTCCACCATCGTCATTATCGCGTAGGCGAGGACGGTTGTCGATAATAGTCATCGTCAAGACGATGCCAGCTACAGGGATGGAAGAATTTTTGGGGCGATTAGCCCAAGACGGCTTGTCCCTTCGATGCTTCGACAAGCTCAGCAACCTAAGCTCAGGGAACAACCATCATTCTCCAGCACGGAAGCAAAAATTTATGATAGATTTTTGAAAGATTTATGTCCAAAATCCATCATGCGTCAGCCAATCCGTGTTAATTTATGCGCTTGCGCATCCAAAAATTCTGCGCAATCTGTATTATCTGTAGTTTATTGAAAATCAGCGAAATCTGCGAAATCTGCGGTTCGAAAGAATCCAATCTGTAATTATAAAAAAACAACCTTATTTTGTAAGATTTGCTTCCAAATCATCAAATCACCGAAACACCAGCTCGAACACGGTCTTTTCCGGCGTGCTTTCCAACAAATCGATGGAGCCGTTGTGAAGGTTCATGATTTGGCGCGAAATGCTGAGGCCGATGCCCGAACCATTTGGTTTAGTAGTGAAGAAAGGTACGAAAATCTGTTCCTGACTTTCGCGGCTGATGGCTTTGCCGTTGTTACTGACCACGATACGCACCTGCTCCTCGGCATTGATGCACGCTTCAATTTCAATTCGGCTTGCCCCGGCTTGCACTGCGTTCTTTATCAGATTCACCATGATTTGCGACAGCTGGCTTTCATCAGCATAAAGGATAATGTCATCTGAAAGTGCTGTATAAGTGCATTTTGCATTGGCAGCAGCGCATTGTTCCGAAGTCAGGTTGATGACTTTCTCCATCAATTCCGAAAGCATGATGGCTTTCTTAATGGGTCGCGCCACACCCGCCAAGGCGCGATACGACTCAACGAATCTGATTAAATCCTTCGATGAAGATGAAATCGTTTTCAAACCTGTTTTCACATCTAATTGTGTTTCTTCGGGATGCTCGACGGAGCGGCTCAAAGCCTCGCTCAAGGAGGCTATCGGGCTGACCGTATTCATGATTTCGTGCGTCAGGACACGGATGAGTTTTATCCACGATTGCTGCTCGTCGCGCTGGCGGTTACGTTCTAATATCCAACGCATTCGGTTTAGCGTGGTGTTGAATTTCCCATTTTCCTGAAAGCGGAAATTCATCTCGTCATCCTCAAAAGCATCAAGCATATACGCCACCTTATTTCGGTCTTTGCGCCGCACGATGATGGCCGTAGCGATGGCTGTCACCGCAACACTGGCGAAAACAATCAATATCACGAGCCATATTTGCATCAGATACCGTATTTTTTGAGTTTGTTGTATAAGGTCGGTCGGCTGATATTCAGCGATTTCGCCACCAAAGTCAAATTGCCGTTATGCCTTTCCATAGCCTCTCGGATGGCTTTTTCCTCCGTTTCCTCCAAGGTTTGCGTCTGGGTTTCGGTTGACTTTGACACCGATGTGATTTTCAAATCGTTTGGCGTGAGCATAGTGCTTTCGGCAAGGATAACCGCTTTTTCGATGCAGTTCTGCAACTCACGGATATTGCCGCTCCACTGCTGGTTTTCAAGCACTTCCCTACCCGATTCGCTCAAACCTTCAATGTTTCGATGGTATTTTCCGTTGAATTGCCTGATAAAGATTTCAGCCAAAGGCAAAATATCGCTTTTACGTTCACGAAGCGGCGGCAGATGCAGCGGCATGGTGTTGAGGCGATAATACAATTCCTCGCGGAAACGGCCTTCCCTGACCATTTTTTCAAGGTTCATATTGGTGGCGCAAATCAGGCGGATGTCAATCGGAACTAACTTATTATCACCGACTTTCGTAATGCTTCTGTTTTGTATGGCGCGCAAAAGCTTAGCTTGAAGATGCAGCGGAATGTTGCCGATTTCGTCGAGGAAAAGCGTGCCGCCGTTGGCTTGCTCAAACTTGCCGATGTGGTCGGCATGGGCATCGGTGAACGCGCCTTTGACATGGCCGAAGAGTTCGCTTTCAAACAAAGTCTCGGTGATGGCTCCGGCATCGACACAGACCATCTGACGGTTGCTTCTTTTGCTCAAGCGATGGATTTCATTGGCTAGGACATCCTTTCCCGTGCCATTTTCGCCAGTAATCAAGACCGTTGCATCAGTTGGCGCAATCTTGCCGACATGATGACGGATGGTTTGCATGGCCTGACTTTCGCCCCAAAACATTTCGACGCTTTCGTCTGACACTCTATGTTTTGGAGAATCCTTGCAAGCCTTTTGGCAGGCATTGTTCAAGGTGGCAAGCAGCTTTTCGTTTTCCCAAGGCTTCACAACGAAATCGAAAGCACCGCGACGCATTCCCTCAACCGCCAAGGCAATGTCGGCGTAGGCCGTAAACAGCACCACTTCGGTTTGCGATGCCATGCGCTTGATTTCCGTCGTCCAAAAAAGGCCCTCGTTGCCCGTGTTGATGTCGGAGTAAAAATTCATGTCGAGCAGTACAACATCGGGCTTGAAGGTCTCCATTTCGGAAACCAAAGTCGCGGGCGAAGCGATGATTTTCACCTGCCCGAAATGCGGCGGCAGCAACAGCTTCAGTGCAGCGCGAATGCCCTGATTATCATCGACTACTAAGATTTTGCCTTTGTTCATAAGCAACTAATTTATTCAGATTCCTTCATTTACAAGTTTAGCTAATAAAGCCGCAAAATCGCCGATGTCACCTTTGACACTTGCTTTTTCCAACGATGCCATATATTCACTTCTGACATTTTGCGGAACGATTGTCCATCGGTAGCCGCCCGAAGCCAACATGACATTCATCAGGAAACGCCCCATACGCCCGTTGCCGTCCATATAAGGGTGAATGAACGTGAACATGAAATGCCCCAACACAGCCCGCACCCAAGCATCCGTTTCGGCTTTCAGCAAGTCAAACAAAACCGGCATGGCATCTCTCACGGCTTCCGGATTTAATGGCGTGTGCATGGAATTCTTAATGTATACTTGTCCAGAGCGATAGCCAGCAAGGTCAGTAGGTTTGATGATGCCAGCCATAACGCAAGGTGCAAACATTTCACGATACCAGTTCCTATGGTCTTCTGCCACAGTTTCGCCTGCATTTTCCCCTTCAAGAATCCGTTTAATGCTTTTTCTGACTTCCTGAAACGCTTGCCAATAGCCCCTTGCCGCAAGAGCGTTTTTATTCTCTTTGTCTGATTCGTTTTTCTCCGGATTCCATTGCCCCGTCCTGACTTTTTCAATCAGTTCTTCGGTCACTTTGTAGCCTTCGATAGAGAGGGAATGATAGGCATCCTGCTTGTATCTTTCATCAACATCAAGCAAATAGGATTTCGCATCCATTAATACAGTAACCTTTGGTTTTACAGATAAGACATCGCTTCTCATATTTTGCCACATCAGCCTGATACGAGTGGCGTATGGCGACACATCACGCACAAAATCAATCTTTTCTGCAAAAGGGTCTTCCTCGCGCACCACATAGCCCAACTTTTCCATAGTTGTCTTGATTTCGTTAGCGACCATCGGCATTTGCACATTGTTGAATGCTCCTATCAGGCGTCCTGCTTTCGCCGAGCGGCCTTTATCCAAAAGAAACGGCAAGACATCGGAAGCATCGCGGATGGTGGCCAGGGCCGTTCTCGCCGTAATAGTGTCATTCTGGAAAAAAGCGGGAGAAGCCATCACAAGCGCTTCGGGAATACCATACACGTTCAAACCGTAACGCGATTCCTTGACTGGCATTGAGGCGCAATCCGCTTTCAGGAAAAAAATACTGCATCCGAAAAGCAGATTGACAAGCGTATTCTGGCATTTCGGCGAGCGCACTATCACTTGCGGCGAAATAGTCCAATCGCCTGTCGAAACATCCAAAGAAGCCTCAACGGAAAGACTCCAGTCTTCACCTAACTTTTCGCGCGTATATGTCGACACAAAATCCCTATATGATATGTACCAATCAGTCGTGTCACCTGTTTTTGACGACGGATTAGAGGCAATGTACCATCCATTGATGACTTTTGTAAGGAAACCATTTTCCTCAAGCCGTTCAAGATGCGTGCGGGAAATGTCGGCAGAACGGACGACGAAAGTCTTTTTGTCCTGCTGCAATTGTCTCAGAACCGACAATGACTGGGCGAGTTTTTCTGCTGGTGTTGCCATGATGTTTCGTTTATAATACGCTGCAAAATTACACTAATTTTTTCGCTGCGCAATTACACGTAAGTTTTTGCTGCGCAATTACACGTAAGTTTTTGCTATGACACACGCAAATCCTATGATTTTTAGGTCTGTTTGCCATTAAAAATATGTGTAATTTACAGATAAAATTCATCGCATTTTATTTATCATCATATTATTGATAATCTGATATTTAACGCAATTTCATTGTGGTAGTTGGCCAATTTTTGTTATGGCACTTGGCCGATTTTTGTTGTGGCACTTGGCATTATTTTATTTCTGCCATTTCAATCTTTCAGACTTCCGATTGGGACGACCAAAACGCCATCGGTTCTGCGGTAGGCATAATCGCCGACACCAGTGAGAATCATTAGAAAACTCGGCTTTTTCATGCGTTCCGTGTCAATTTTTTCAGATAATCGAAGCAGATTCTTCGCTCCTTCGCCGATGTTTGCATCACCGCCAAGTTTAATTTCAACCAATCCGTATGTTCCGTTTCTCTTATGAATGACGGCATCGCACTCCAGCCCTGACTTGTCGCGATAATGATAGACAGTTCCATCAATAGCATCAGCATAAACACGCAAATCCCTGATACACATTGTTTCAAACATAAGTCCCATGGTCTCCAAATCATCCAACAAGTCTTCAGGGCCAAGACCCAAAGATGCCGTTGCAATGGAAGGGTCGGTGAAATAGCGCGTGTCGCTTGTGCGTATTGCCGTTTTTGAACGCAGATTCGGATTCCATGCAGGGACATCTTCAATCACGAAGATTTTCTTTAAAGCGTTGATATACGAATAGATAGTATTCTCATTCAATGTATCTTCATCATTCACTTTCATATCGGCCAAAATAGTTCCGACAGGAGTTTGCGCACCCTGAAGCCGTGCATACGATTTCATCAGCCGCTCGGCGCGTTGCGGATCACGCGCAACACCATCGACACGCGAAATGTCGGAGCGTGTAACGGCCTTATAATATTCCTTTGCCTGCATAAGCGCCGCCCTGACACTTTTTTTCTGAGTGGCTTGCGGCCAACCGCCACGGCAAATCAGAAAAGCGAGGCGGTCGATGTCAACCGAAGAATTTCCGTCAACCACCGAGGGATTTTTAAAGAGTGCGGCAAGGCTCACATCGCCACTTGAATCGCCTGATTCCCAGAGGCTCATCGTGCGCATGGTAAGCCAGGCGAAACGACCTGTTCCCGTATGGAAAATGTCGTCATTGGATGGCGGAACAGCCGAACCTGTCAAAATGAATTGTCCATCTTCACCGCGTCTATCCACCTCAAAACGGACAGCATCCCAAAGTTTGGGCGCAATTTGCCACTTGTCAATCAGCCTCGGCACTTCGCCACTCAACAGCTTGCTGATGTTTGTGGTGACAAGCGTAATGTTCTGTTCCTTTTTCTCAGGATCAGCCATGAACAACACGCTTTTGGCCTGCTGAAGAGCCGTAGTCGTCTTGCCGCAATACTTTGGACCTTCTATCAAAACTGCTCCCATCGCCTCTAATTTTTCACTTAGCAAAACATCTGCAATTCGCCGTCTATACGCAATCATTTTTTATTGATTTTTATTCGGCGGCAAAATTACACTAATTATTTTAATTATCAAACATTTAACAATATTTTGTTATGGCACTTGGCCGATTTTCGTTGTGGCATTTGGCCAATTTTCGTTGTGGCACTTGGCATCGTTTTTGGGGCCGTATCACTATAGAGACGTTTCATGAAACGTCTCTACAATCGTATCGTTATTTATGAGACGTTGCCGTAACGTCTTTTTGGGACAAATAACGTAAGGTTAATACACAAACCATCACTTTTGCAGTACATCGACTATTTTCCTTTTACCAACAGTGTTCACATTCAACAGCGTAACTCCTGACAATAGCAACACAAAGACCAACAAAACACATAAGGATACAATTACAATTGAAAAATCGCTAATATGGAAGGCAAAATTGCGAAGCCACCGCATTGAAACATAACATGACAACACAATTGCGGCAAAAAGCGGGAAAACATACAGCATTAGTTTTCTATTGATATAATACACTCCTATTTGCGTTGGCGTCGCGCCATACACTTTACGTATGGCCATGTTCGCCGCTTCCTGATTTATATGATAAGATATAATAGCAGCAAAGCCTGTAAGCGACAACAACAATGCTGCAATGAAGAAAATCATAGAAAGTGTTCCCATTTGAGATTCCTGCCGATAAGGCTTTTTGTCATCCACAAAACGATAGTCGAAGGAAGATGTATACAGATATGGAGCGACAGCATCTTTTATGAAAGCCAAAGTCTGTTCTTTTTCTTCTGACATAATTTTCACCATTACATTGGGCTGATTTTCAGGATAATAAAGCATAACCAAAGGCAAGATGGCATCATGTAAATCCCTGAAATTAAAATCTTTGACAACTCCAACAATACCGCCTTCGCCAGCAAACGTTTCAATTCGTTTGCCAATTGCATCATGCGCTGTCATTCCCATCGCTGCAGCGGCAGTCTCATTAATCACATATTCCCAATTTCCCGCGTAAGAGCCTTCAAAATAATCATCAATGTTCAGATTTTCATCAAGAAACCTTCCTTCTATTAATTGTAATCCTATCATTTTCATAAAAGAAGCATCTGTAGTCCAAACATAAAACGGCACATCTTCCTCTTTTCCTTCCCATGACACATTTGAACTAAAGCCTCTAATGTCTTTCACACTTCCTTCACACAATCCGACTTCTACGATTCTTGGGTCTTGAAGCAGTTTCTCCTTGATTAAAGGAACTTCATAACTACTGATATTGAGCGCATTGATAGATACTATATCGCTTGTATTGATGCCGTCTTCATGATTTCGCATAAAAGAAAGCTGGAGTAAGATAGTAAATGTGAACACAGCCATTAAAGCCGACACTGCAACCTGAAAGACAGAAACACCGTTGCTAAAACGGATGCCTTTGCTGAAACGCATCCGGCTTTTCAGAATGTCGGCAAGCCTGACGCTATGAAGGCAATAGTACTGAAACATAACGGTAGACAGGGGAAGTATCACAAGCAAACCGAAAACGAAACAAATCACAGGCCAGCCTATTTCAACCTGAATTTTTGATTGCATAAGAGACTGAAAAACAGGAAGCAACAAAAAAATTAAAAGCAGAGAAAACACTATTGCAAAGGCAGTATTTAAAAATGATGATTTTGCACTTTCTGCCAATATGACGACATCGTTTCCTCCAAATACTTTCCTAACAGCCATGTCTTTTGTGTGCTTTATCATGCGCGACACATCCAGAGTAGCACAATTGACCACCATGACAACAATTATCAAGACCATTCCAACAATAATGATCCAAACATAGGCCGACTTACCATTGTTGGTACTGTAAGGGTCATCAAAGTCGGAATGAAGATGAATATCGTACAATGGCTGGAATTCAAGGAAGCGATGACGGTCATAATCAGTCATTTGAATACGAGCCAAACGATTAGCTTCAGCAGTTGAAAAATTTGCATGAGGATAGGTCTTGACATAAACACATCCATCAAATGTAGCATTGTCTGAAACTTTCATCTCTCTTGCATCTTTTGGCACCACAATGTCAAAAGGCAAGTGAGTGTTTGCAGGGACATCTACGACCAAAACTATTTCCGACACAGTTTTATCGCCCATATGAAAGACCGAAATTGACTTCCCCAACGCAGATTCCTTACCGAAAAGTCTGTTCGCTATGTCTTTGGAAACAGCAACCTGGCCTGGTTCCAAATCCGTTTTTTCAAAACCTTCAACTATAGGATATGAGAAAAAAGAGAAAAAATTACTGGTGGAAACAATTGCGTCAACAAAAATACCTTCATCTTCGTCAACATTTTGAATAGAAAAAGGACTTTCACCTTCATTCTTGCACAAATAGAATGACAAACCATCCTCTATTTGAGGAATTTTAGCAGGAAGATCTTTATAAAGTCGGCAGACCACATTAGGCTGTCTTATGCCAGTAGTACTTTCAACGGAAACCAATCTGTAGATCCTCTCGCCATCCTTATTGAAATGGTCGTATGAAAGCTCATTCACCACCCAAAAGAAAAGCAATCCCGAAATAGTAATTCCTATGACTAAGCATAGAATATTTATCAGTCCGAAACGCCTTTCGCTATTGTTTGCTCTAATTTTCATTTATTTAGTGTTTTTTCAAATTATGAAATGTTTTTCTGTATGATTTCATGCAAAAATACAAATTATTGTGAAATTGAATGAACAGAATGCTTTGTGTTTCTTGCCGTTAAACAATCCAGATGGACTCATTCCGTCCGAATCGATTTCACTGGATTTTCCGTCGCGGCACGCAGCGAACGCAAGGTGACGACGGCCAGCGTAATGGCCAAAACCACCAACAACGCCATGACGAAAACCCACCAATACAGGCGCGTGTGATAGGCGAAGCCTTCGAAATAGCGTCTGATGACGAAATAGGCAATCGGGACGGCTATCGCGAAGCAAATCAGGACGATATAGATGAATTTGCGGTTGAACATGAGCAAGATGTCCTTGATACTGGCACCTTGCACACGACGCAAACCGATTTCCTTGCGGCGGTATTGCGTCTCGAAAAGCACCAAGCCAAACACGCCAATCAACGAAATGAGAATGGAAATCAGGGAAAAGACCGTCACCAAAGTGGCAAGTTTTTGCTCCTGTTCGTATTGACGGCCCAATTCCTTGTCGAAGAAATCTATATCAAGGCCTTCGTGATTGATATTCGGCGACATTTCGACAATTTTATCTTTCACATAATCAATAACTTCCTTGATATTGGCATTTGATGCGGTGCGGATATAGACATGCGAAAGGAGTTTCCACGAATTCGGGCCGAAAATATAAAAGGCAAACGGTTCGGTTTCGTGTTGCAAAGGCATGAAATTGAAATCCTTGCAAAATCCGGCAATGCGCGTCTCGCCATTATGTCCTTCAACTTTGTCTTCCAAGGTCATTCCGTATTGGTCTCTTGCCTTTTCGTTGAAGATGAAAACGCCCATCGTGTCAAGTTCGTCGGCTTTTGAAAAATCGGAGCCTTCGTCCATTTCCATCTTCATGAAATCCAAAAAGTTATAGGAAACCGGATAACACTGGAAAGAGATTGATGTCTCTTTGAAGTTGCGCCCCCAGCCCATGCGTTGTTCTGCAATGAAATTCCCGTTGGCGAAAGCGACATCAGAAATCTGCGGATTCTTTTTCAATTCTGAAGCAAAAGTCTCCCTATCATCAAAACTGACGACTAAACGAGACGGAATTTCTCCCGTCAACAGCTGTTCCTTGTCAAATCCCATATCATAATTCATCAGATAATCGTGCTGCAACTTTACAAACGAAGCACTGATAATCAGCGCAATGGAAATGACAAACTGCACGCCGACCAAAGTCATGCGCAGGCGTTGTCCCGATTTCGACGCGCCATAATTGCCTTTTGAAGTCAGGGCCAAAGGGAACGATGTGATGTAATGCGCTGGATAAAGTGTAGCGATGACGGCAAAAAACAAACCTGCGCCAACGACGGCAGCAACCATCGGCAGATTGTCGGCAAGCGCAATGGATACGGAAATGTAACTTGCGATGAATGAATGTTTAAGCACAAGAACGATAAGCAAAGCAAAAAGCAAGGCAATGACCACCAATCCGACAGCCTCGAAAACGAAATTCAGTTTCATGCTGGCGATTGAGCAACCATAAACACGATGCGTGTTCACGCCACGGATGCGCTGCGGCACCATCGCCATGAAAAAATTGACGAAATTGATGAAAGCAATGACAATCACTAAAATGGCAATCATCAAAAGCGCATTGGTCGTCGAGCGGCTGCCTTTGCTGCCTGTCAGACTATCGTTGGCAAAATAGGTGTCGTAAACCGAAATAAGCCTGAATTTATCCGCTTGGTTACGTGCTATTTCTTCATCGTAATGATAAACTTCCATAAAGTATTCTTTTGCCTTTGCTTTTGCGACTTCTAAGAACTGCTGTTCATCATCGGCGGAATGTAATTTGACGAGATGCGCAAAACTCCATTCGCTATAGTCGTCAATCCAAGCATCACCCACATCCTTAAACATCTCTACACATTCCCAATTGCTGTTTTTTGGAAAATCGGTGACAATTGCTACGACTGAACGCTGGTTCTTCCCCCATTCATTGCCAAAGCAGAAAGTATCACCGACATCCAAGCCCAAACGCTTTGAAGCCGATTCCGTAATGACATAGGCATCTCCCGCTTTACCCCAATTGCCTTTCACCAGCTGCACGCCTAACATTTCTACGGCATTATTAGAAACACCAAAATCAACGGCATACGCATTAAGATTTTCGTACGAATCATTTTCATCGTTCTGAATGAGTACTGGAGTTTGACAGAATTTCACCATTTGATTGCCTAACGCGGGCATCAAGCCGAAATCCTCGACGGCAGGATTGCCTTCGCAAATGGAATTGCCTAAGGGACGAGATAAGAAAGAAAAATAACTTCCTGATACTGTCCCAAAACTTCCTCCGTCCATTTCCAAATAAAAGACACGCTCGCCATCAGGGACGGATTTGTTGAAAGTGAAATCGTGGCGCACCTGAACAAGAATGAGATACGCCGTAGCAAACGCCACCGCCAGCCCGATGATATTCAGCACCGAAGCAGCCGTAAAGCGTTTTAATGTCGTTATGAAATTCTTGATAATCATGATGGTTGTGTTTTGTGGATTTTAAATAAGTAGCCATACAAGATGGCACAAATAATAGTGTTTGTAGTTTCCGTAACCTTCAAGCCATTCAAAATCAGTAAGGATTTTTTGCAGGATTTTTAGTGAAGATTTTGAGCGAAGCGACCTTTGTTATGGAATGAATTCCTCTATTTTTAGTAGGATTTTTAGTTTGGATTTTTCGCAAGATTTCGAAAAAATCACGACAAAAAATCCGAACTAAAAATCTTCCATAAAATATTTCTACGAATTTCATTTTTGATGGTCGGGCTTTGCCCTCAAAATCCCAACTAAAAATCCTTTTGAAAATCATAACCGAAAATATCAGGTTGTGGTTTAAAATCACAGCAAATCAACCACATCCTTCACAATCTGTCCATCGAACAGGTTGATGATGCGGTCGGCAATGGCGGCATCTTTTTGCGAGTGCGTCACCATGACGATGGTGGTGCCTTCGCCGTTCAGTTCTTTCAGCAGGTTCATCACCTCCCTGCCGTTTTTCGAGTCGAGGTTGCCCGTAGGTTCGTCGGCGAGAATCAGTTTCGGGTTGCTGACGCAAGCTCGGGCAATGGCCACACGCTGCTGCTGACCGCCTGAAAGCTGCTGCGGGAAATGCTTGGCACGGTGCGTGATGCTCATGCGTTTCATCATTTCGGCCACCCTTTCCTTGCGCTCGGCGGCGCCGATGTTCATGTAACGCAAAGGCAGTTCGATGTTCTCATACACATCGAGTTCGTCAATCAGGTTGAAACTCTGGAACACGAAACCGATGTTGCCCTTGCGGAACTTGGTGCGGTCCTTTTCCTTGAGTTTTCCGACTTCCTCGCCTAAAAGTTCGTAAGAGCCTTCCGTCGGGTTGTCCAAAAGGCCAAGGATGTTGAGCAGCGTTGATTTGCCGCAGCCCGAAGGCCCCATAATAGCGACAAATTCGCCGTCCTTGATTTCAAATGATACGCCGTTCAAGGCTGTCGTTTCGATTTCTTCCGTGCGGAAGATTTTGCTAAGATTTGTTACTTTGATCATGATAATTGTTGTTTATTTGTTATTTGTTTATATGTTGAATTGTTTGTTTGACTGCGGGACTTCGGGGTCGCGAGGTTGCGGGATGTTTGCGGCTCTCGTGCTCTCGCGATCCCGTGACCTCGTGACCTCATGGCTTCGCCGTTTACTCTTTCTTTAACGCCTCCGCCGGATTGACTTTCGCCACCGAGACGATTTGCCACAACACAGAGCCAATGGCTATCGCAAAGGAAATCAACACGGTGACGACAAATATCCAGGGATGGAGGTCGATTCTGTAATAATATTTTTCCAAAAAGATGTTTGAAATCCAGACTGCAATTGGAATTGCCAAAATATTGGAAATCAAAATCATAATAGAATAATTCCTTAAATTGCGAATGATTTCCTCTTCTATTGTGCTTCCAAAGACTTTGCAAATGGCAATACGGTTTCGGTTTTCTGATGCGAAATGCGTGCTCATGGCCACAAGCCCAAGAATTGAAATGAGAATGGCAACAATGGAAAAGATCTCAATCAGCGTTTTGGTTGTACTTAAACCACCTGTCGAATACCGCTTTATTTCGGAAAGGTAATTCATCGTGTAAGGATATACGAAAGTGCCATGCTTTTCTTTTGAATAGCTTCCGTATGCCTTGCTGATTTCTTTCCTTGCATCATATTGATTTCCAACAGTTTCAACAAGCAATCCTCCGTGTATATTTTCAGGATTCTGAATAATGATAACGCCAAATTCGTTGCCTTTTGCAATTGGGCCGAAAACCACGATGAAATCTTCGACAACGCCAGCCTCATTGTTGTATTTTGCCAAAGGCGTTCCTTCCAAGTCAAAATGCGCGGCATCGAAACCTAAAGCCTTGAATGCTGATTCGCTGAGCAAAACAGAGCCAGCCTCAATGTCTGAAAAACGATTTATTTCTTTGAATTTCAACATATTGAATATTGTTGTATCGCAATACATAGGGCGCAAGGAATAAGGTTTTTCTTCCTTTTCCTCAATGCTTGAAACCAATTTTCCTGGCACATCACTGACGAAGCCAATGCTTTTCACGCATGGCAAAGCCTTTAATTTGTCGGCCAAAGGAAGCATTTCATCATAACTCACACCTAATTCAATATAGAACTTGTTATCGAAGTCGCAGCCCGTCGGCTTGTTTATGAAATGCCGCACCTGAAGCTCAAGAACAAGGCTGAACGCAATCAGAATGACGGCAATCATATTTTGCAAAACAATGAAAACTTTCGAGAATAATTGCTTGTCTTTCAATCGAAAAGAGCCTTTTGTAACATCAAGCGGAGAAAAACGCGAGACCATGATGGCTGGAACCAATCCCGAAACTAAAGCCACAACCAAAATCATGAGCGCATAACAAATAAAGTATTTTGGCGTAAACGGCACTTCAATCATAATGTCGGTACCAATCAAGTCCCATATCAAAGGCATGATGGCTATGGCAATCAGGAGGCCTATCAGAAAACAAATTGTTGTAAAAGCAAGCGATTCAGCAAAATAGCGCAACAAAACATTCCGCTTTTCTGCGCCCAGCAAACGACGCATCGCCATTTCCTTGGCTCGTTTTCCCGTCAAGGCTGCATTCAGATTGATGTAATTGAAGACTGCCGAAACCAGCAAGGCCAAACCTGCAATTATCAACACGATAAGCATTGTTTTAGATCCTCTGTTATACCAAATGTTTTTCTCGGAAAAGAAAACCTTGTCGAGCCGAATGACATCAGCCCCCGACGTGCCGTCTTTGCGGTACAAATCGGGATAAACACTACGGCACAAACCATCCATTTTCTTTTTTACAGATTCAATATCAGCATTTTGCTGTAACCTGAAATATGTATTCCATGACCCAGCATTGAAATTATCGCCTATCTCGCGTTCATCTTTCAGAAATTCAAATTCCTCGCAATTCACAAACACTTCGTATGGATAAAGCATTGATTTCCATCCGTTTCTGATAATTCCTGCCACCGTAAAATCATAACCTGCAAAATTCACTGACTTTCCCATCGCCTCATGGCGGTTTTCAAATAAACTGTTGGCTAAAGACTCAGAAAGTATCACTGAATTTTTGCCATTAATGGCATCAGGATTCCCTTCCACAAAATGCTGTGGAAACAACTCAAAAAACGCACTGTCGCAAGCAATTGACATTCTGACTTGCAGTATTTTCTTCTCTGCTTTTATTGTAAATTTCTCATCATCAAGCGTATAGAAATGCGTGGCAAGCTCAACTTCGGGGATAGCTTCAACAACCGATTGCTTCATCGCATAATCTGATGCAATGAATTTTTCGTCACAAACGGCATAGATACGCTCCGAGTTTTCAAATTCATGCCGCACGGATAGCTGCTCGCTTACGAAGCAGAAAATGATGATGACGAAAGCCAGAGAAACGCTCAAGCCAACCGCCTCGATGGCGCTGTAGAGCTTGTTTCGGCTAATGAATCTGATGAATGAACGCATGATGTGATATGTTTAATTGTTTATTTGTTGAATTGTTTCCGCTTGCTGAGCTATTTCAAATAATCTATATGTCCAAAAGTCTAATTGTCCCCCTACTCTTTCTTTAACGCTTCCGTCGGATTGACTTTCGCCACCGAGACGATTTGCCACAACACCGAGCCAATGGCTATCGCAAAGGAAATCAACACGGTAACGATGAATATCCAAGGATGCAAGTCGATTCGATAGGCGAAATCTTCCAGATATTTTCCGCAAAGCCATACGCCAATCGGAATGGCTATCACGTTGGCAATCAAAATGATGATAACGTAATCGCGCAGGTTTTTGCGGACTTCGCTTTCCATTGTGCCACCGAAAATCTTGCGGATGGCAATGGTCTTTTCACGCTCCGACGCGAAATGCGTGCTCATGGCCACCAAACCCAGCAAGGAAAGAATGACCGAAATGAGCATGAAAAGTTCCATCAGGCGCATTCTGCGTTGCGGCTTTTCCAAACATTGATGAATGATAACATCCACAAAATCATTGCATGACGCCGCCATATATAGGCCTCTCGCTTCTTCGACATATTTCTTATACAACGCGCCGATGGCTTCCTTCGCCTCCTTGTGGTCGCCTTTTATTTCCATCAGGAAACCGTTTCTGAAATTGGTCTTTAAAAGCATGACCATTCCAAAACTTTCGTCCGTGACATGCAGCACATCGCTGACCATGAAATCGCCGACGACACCGCAAATTTCGTTACCGAAATTGCCTTGCTGCCATTTCACAATCGTGTCCACATTGATTTCGCCGTAGGGCAAACCCGTAAGTTCGGCCAACATGCTTTGCGTCATAAAGCAACCCTGAGGAACCGTCGTATCGCCGAAAATACTCAGAATCGGTATCTCAAGCATATTCAAGACTGCCGTGTCGCAAATCATAAAATGAGCCACCTCCTCATCTTCCTCATCATTCAAATGGCCGAGATATATAGCATTTGGAACTTTGGTAGGAATGCCCGTTGTGGTTCCAAACCGCGAAACGCAAGGCAAAGCCTGCAACTCGTTGGCCAAAGCCTCGTTATGCGATGGGTCGAGCGTGAAACTGGCATCCAAGAAATACAAATCCTTGGTGCGGCAACCAACATCTCTGTTTTGGACATGACGCATCTGCAATTCCATAGTCAACACCAAGGAAATCAGCACGATAGTTATCACATTCTGAACGACGATGAATATTTTCGAGGCAAACATTTTGTTATGCAGCCTGACTTTTCCATTCACCACATCAATCGGTCGCGCCTTCGAAATCAGCAGTGCGGGCATAATGCCAGCCAAAAACGAAACCACGGCAACAATCAGCAGATAGTAGCACAAATATCTGAATGACAACGAAATGCTAATCGGTATCGTAGCATCCATTAACTGGTTGACTAAAGGCAAAATCAGGAAAGCAAGCCCCAAACCGACAAGGAAACAGATGAAAGTGAAGGCAAACGACTCGGCAAGATATTTCCCGACAATATCACGCTTTTGGGCGCCGACCAAACGCCGCGATGCCATTTCCTTGGCGCGTTTTCCCGTGAGGGCGACATTCAGATTGATGTAGTTGATAATGGCCGAAACTAAAAGCAGCAAACCTACAGCCAACAGATTGTTTATCATCGACTTGTCGCCTTTTCGCAAGCCGAATGCCTGAGAACTTGAGAAATACACCTCGTCTAAGCGCACTATTGCCGACTCCTCGAAAAACGCATCGTGAAATCCGTTTCCGTAAGCCGTTTCGTAGGCAGCATCGACTTTGTTTTTCACCGATTTCATATCGACATTCGGGCTGAATTTCGCGAAAGTGAAAGGCCTGCCAAAGTGATTGAACGGATTTTCAATTTCAGTTTTCATCAAGATGAACTTGGAAATTTCAACCACCACATCATCATCGGGCAACAGTGTGTTTTGGAAATCGGAAATCACGCCTGCAATGATGTATTCCTGGTTATCAATAACGAGTTTTGTCCCGATGACTTCGTCCGATTCTATGCTGTTGGCCAGTTTTTGCGAGACGAATGCACATTGCTCATTGTCAATCATATCGGCATCGCCGCTGACGAATCTGGCAGGAAACAAATCGAAATACTCGCGGTCGCAGGCAAGCACATTTGTCCTGAATTTCAAATCCTTGACTTCAACAATCGTATTCTGAAACGACTGGAACCGAGAGAGTTTCTCAATTTCAGGAATGCCTTTCAAAGCATCCTTGGTTCCATACGAAATGGCAAGTTTTTCGTTTGTGCCCATTGCGTAGATGTTTTTGTAATCGGGATTTTCCCGCGGAATGTTCATCTGTTCCGTCACAAAGCAGAAAATGATGATGAGGAAAGCCAGCGAAACGCTCAGGCCCACCGCCTCGATGGCGCTGTAGAGCTTGTTTCGGCTAATGAATCTGATGAATGAACGCATGATTTGTTATGTTTAATTGTTTAGTTGTTTATTTGTTTATTTGTTGAATTGTTGTCCGTTTCCGCTTGCTGAGCCTGTCGAAGCAAGATCCCGTTTTCCATTTCAAAATCTCACTTCGACAAGCTCAGTGAGCTAATAATCAATTTGTCCAGAAGTCCAATTGTCAAAATGTCTAATTGTCCAAAAGTCAAAATGTCCAAAAGTCCAATTGTCAAAATGTCTAATTATCCAAAAGTCAAGATGTCCAAAAGTCTAATCTTCAAAATGTCTAATTGTCCAAAAGTCTAATCATCCCTTACTTCATCATCAGCACATCATTCTCCCCGAAATTGTCATAGCCCGAAACAATGACCTTCTCCCCTTCGCTGAGGCCTTCCAATACTTCGTAATACTGCGGATTTTGCCGCCCGATGCGGATTTCGCGTTTCGTCGCCTTGGTGCCATCGTCCGAAACCACATAAATCCATTTGCCGCCGGTCTTCTGGTAGAATGAACCGCGCGGAATGATAATGCCTTCCGTCGGCTGACCCAACTGAAGATTAAGGTAATAGGTCTGACCGGAACGGATGTTTTCGGGCTGCTCGCCATCGAACTTAAAATCGGCCTTGAATTTGCCATCGCGCACCTCGGGATAAACCTTGCGCAACAAAGCATCGAAGGTCTCGCCTTGACGTTCGAAAGTGGCGGAAAGGCCGGTCATCACACGGTCAATGTAATGTTCATCTATCTGTGCTTCAATCTTGTAGCTTTCCAGGTTGTTGATTTGTCCGATTTTCGTTCCCGCGCCGACCGATTGTCCCAAAACGACATCCAACAAGCCCAATTCGCCGTCAATCGGTGCCTTGATGCTCAGATTGTCCTTGCGCTTACGAATCATCTGCATGTTGATGCGCATATTGGCAAGGCTTTCGTTCATCTGCTCGATTTCCACGCTGCGGTAAAGGCTGTCCTGACGCGCACGGTTTTTCACCAATTCCAATTTGTCCAAAGCCAGCTGATAATCCTCTTCGGCTTGCAGAAAATCCTCTTTTGCAATGAGTTGGTCGTTGTAAAGCGCTTTCTTGCTGTCGTAATCGCGTTTGGCACGACGCACATCTACATTCAGCTGTAGCCTTTCCTGCTGAAGACTAAGTTTCTGCTGCTCCATCGAAATCAAGGTGTTGCGCAAGATGTTTTCCTTTTCGGCCAATTCCGCTTCTGAGTTAAGAATCTGCAAATCAAGGTTTTCATTGTTCAACACAACGATGACATCACCTTGATTGACATGGCTGCCTTCCTCCATCACGATTTGCTCGACGAGGCCGCCTTCCTGCGGACTCAACTGAATGGTCGTCATAGGCTGCACCTGTCCACTGACACGGATGTAATCGTTAAACTCGCCGAATTTCACCGTGTTGACCGTAATCGTTTCGGCATTCACGCGCAAGGTCTTCACATCAGGCCGCGCAATGAGGTAAATCACGAAAGCCGCCACGACTCCGCCAATCCACCACGGCAATGCCTTTTTGCTGAAAACAGCTTGCAATCCCTTTTTGGGTTCAATTTCTCTATCCATTTTTTTATTTATTTGTTTATTCTCATTTTTATTGGACGCACGCAGTGCGTCCCTACACAATTCCTTTTTTGTTTTAGACGCGATGAATCGCGTCTCTACCTTTTTTTATCTCGCGAAGGGTGTCGTTCGCAAGCTCACTTTGCCCTTCGCTCTATTAATCTGCCCTTTCAGGGCGGACACGTGCTCTTTTTTTTCGCAAAGGGTGCTGCTCGCTGCGCTCGCTTTGCCCTTCGCTTGACTAAACTGCCCTTTCAGGGCGAACACGTGTCAAAATCCTTCTCCATCTCTTATTTCTTCCAGATTCTTTCCTCCTAACTCCTCACTCCTAATTCCTAACTCTTAAAACTGCTCCACATAACTCACACCTTTATAATATTTTACAACGCTGCATTTCATGTAATATTTCAACAAGGCGTAAAGGCGGTTTGCCTTGGCTTCCAAATATTTTGCTGAGGCCGTCTGGTATTCTATGGACGAAATCAAGCCCTGTTCCAATCGCTTGGTATTCAAGGCAAAGGCCTCCTCCTGAACCTTCTCCAACTGCTCGGCCTGAAGCAAGGCTGCCCAAGCGCCGTTCTTATCCTGGATGGCACGAAATACCTCATTTTCAATGTTTTTCATCGTCTGATTGTATTCCGCTTCGGCACGACGAAATTCATTTTTCCGCCTTGCAATATTGGAATGAGCCGACAAACGGTCGAAAATCGGGATGTTCAACGAGACTTGCAAGTATTCGCCGCTGTTGTTGCGCAACTGATTGAAAAAAGGCGTGGAAACATAATCCGGTTGATTCGGATAGGTATAATAACTCGTTGACCATCCACCATTTAGACTTAAAGATGGCAACAACTGCCACTTGGCTGTTCGCCATTCCAATTTGCTCCTGTCCATTGTGCCTTTTGCAATCAAGGCATCAACATTCGATGCTTTTGCAAAACTGATTATGGAATTTGGATTGTCATCATCCGATTCCAAAACTTGTTCATCTTCAACTGCGCAATCGATTTCAAAATCCTCATCGACAGGCCAAAACATGACATCTTTCAGGCTAATCATCGCATCATTGTAAAGATTCTGCATATCAATGAGTTGAAAGCGGCGGTCGGCTAAATCCGCTTCCATTTGCACCACATCGGCATGGCCTTTCTGGCCCAGACTTTCCTGCTTTTGCGCCAATGCCAACGACTTTTCGGCAGCCTCAACCTGAATCTGCATCGTTTTCACCATTTCGGCATAATACACCGCATTATAGAAAGCTTCCATCGTGGTCAGGCAAATGCCGTCCTTGGCCTGCTGATCCTTGCTCAAGCCCATTTCCATCATCGTCTTGCTGATTTTCAAATTGTTAATCGCTTGAAAACCATTGAACAACATAATACCTCCCGACAAGGAGTAGCCATTGTTGAAAGATGTCGTATTGACATAAACATTGGTCTCAGGGTCAATGTTTCTACCGTAATAATTATAGGCATAGGTGCTGCCCTGAATGCTTGGCGTAAAGGCACTTAGGATGGCATCGCGGCGGGCAATGCGCTCGTCATCGCGGTCAGCTTGCTGTAGGCGCATCTGCGTCGAATTGCTGATGGCGTATTCCATGCAGTCTTTCAAGGTCATTTTCCGAATGGTCTGCGCTTCCGAAATGTTTTTTGCCAATAATGCGCATACCAAAATCCATATTTTCATTCTTTTCATCGACATAAAGTTTAAAAACAAAGTACTGCAAGCACACGTCGTGCCAAACTCGTTAATAAACAATATATCAATAATTTACAAAATAATATAATTGTAAAATTGTAAAGAAACTTTACAGTGGGTGTAAAGAATGTTTACAATACATGCGGTTTGAAGTTTTTGAAAAATTGCGTAATTTTGCAAGCATAAATCTATAGAAATGAAAAAATCGTGTTTATTTTTAGCAGCTTTGCTGTTTCCGTTTGTCACTTTTGCGCAAACCACGTTCCCGAAATATGGCAAACCCATTGATATTCCGATTTATCTGTCGGCCACTTTTGCCGAATTGCGGCCAAATCATCTTCATGCCGGCATCGACATAAAGACGCAGGCGGTGGAGGGAAAGAAGGTCTATGCCGTCGCCGATGGTTATGTGAGTCGTATCGGCGTGTCGCCTTACGGTTATGGCAATGTCTTGTATATCACTCATTATGACGGATATACGTCGGTTTACGGACACTTGCAGCGTTTCAGCAGCGAGATTGCAAAGTATGTGAAGGATTATCAGTATGCAAACAAGACTTTTGCAGCACAAATTTATCCAGGAAAAGACAAATTCCGTGTGAAAAAAGGTGATGTTATTGCCTATTCTGGCAATTCAGGTGGCTCGGGCGGCCCTCATTTGCATTTTGAAATTCGTCATACTGAAAGCGAAAAACCTGTCAATCCGCTGTTTTTCGGCTACCAGATTGAGGATAATGTGAAGCCTCTGATTCAGGGCTTTGCCATCTATCCGCTGAATGGCGCCACTTTGGAAAATGCTGGCAAGGCGAAATATTATTCCGTGACAGGGCAAAACGGCAAATACAGTTTGAAAGACAGGACTTTGGTCACAGCCAATGGTGAAATCGCTTTCGGCATTTCGACTTACGACCAAGTCGGCACTTCGACTAACAAAAACGGTCCGTACAGTTACGAATTGTATTTGGACGGCGATTTGCGTTTCAAGGTTGAAGCCGACAGTTTTTCGTACAGCGAGCCGCGTTATGTGAACAGCCTTTTGGATTACGCCCATTATAAAGAGGTGGGATCGAGTTATGTCCGCACCATTATCGACCCATACAACAAACTGAAAATGATAAAGTTGAAGAATGGCATTGTGGATGTTGCAGAGGGCGATACGGTTTCGGTTTGCTTCAAGGTGCGCGATTATGTGGGCAACGCATCTCATGTCGATTTCAAGTTGATTGGCACGAAGCCCGCCGAAATTGAGGCCCCAATCCGTCGACGCAGCGAATATCTGGTCATGGCCGATGGCTCGATGAACAGTGAAATCACGATTGAGAATTTCAACGTCACGATGGAAAAGGGCACCTTTTTCTGCGATGAATATGTGAATACGGGCCAACACGATGAAGACGGCTGCTGCTCACGCATTTTCCGTTTCGGCGACGACCGTATGACAACTTTCAAGAATTTCAAGGTGCGCATCATCCCGAATGATGAATGGGTTGACGATTCAAGGTTGTATGTCGCTTATATCAATAATAAAGGCAAGGTCTCATCGTTGGGCGGCAAGATGGTGAAAGGTGCCGTAGAGGTTGAAACGCGCAATTTGGGTGAGTTCACCTTGAAAATCGACAGCATTGCGCCAAAGGTTTCACCAGTCAATTTCAAGAATGGTCAGTCTGCAACGGAACTTAAATCATTGAAATTCAAGATTTCTGACGATATGACTGGCATTGATTCGTACAATATTTATCTGAATGACAAATGGGTTTTGGGGCAATACGATGCCAAGAATAATTTACTTTATTACGACATTGACGACCACATGCCATCGGGAACTGTTAATGTAAAAGTTGTGGTGAAAGACGGTGTCGGCAACAAGAAGACCTACACCGCCAAAGTGGTGAGGTGATTGATGGGTGATTAGCTCGTTGAGCTTGTCGAAACGGCGGTTGATGGATGATAGGTGACGGGTGATGGATGGTGATTTGTTCAGCAAAAAAACATTATTTGTTGCGCCAATGGGACTTTTCTCTATTTTTGTTCCAAAATCACGCTAAAAATAAATATCATGAACGGTTTTCTAAAAAGCATGCTGCTGATTGCTGTAGCAATCGCTGCGACTTCTTGCCGAGGCATTGTCGGATATGCGGCTAAAATGATTAAAATTTACAATGGGCAAGTCTCGTACAATGACAATGATAAAGTGAATGATGACACAATTCATTTTGTCATCGATCACCGAAACAGCATGTTGATGAAAGCAACCATCAATGGGATGGAGGATACGGTGCTTTACGACTCCGGCGCAAATTCTTCCGTAATTCAATTTTTTACCAAAGAGACCAAGCCGAAAGGTATGAAGTTTTATCGTATGCCTGTGGAAGGTGCCGACAAGAAGACAAAAGTGAAGATATCGCCTATTCCCGTGCATATCGAAACGCCCATGTGCATTGTCGACCATTTTGGCAATGCCATACTTTTGGAACAGACACATTCGTGTGATAAGGAGCCTTCTATAAAAAAGTTCCGCGTCGTGGGTTTTCCGGGACTTGACTTTCCGCCTTTTTCCATCGATTTCACTAACAACCGGATGTATCACATTCATGACATGTCGGAGATTGATACAACCGAATACATACCTGTGAAGTGCAGGCATGACAAAGATGTTTTGTTCATATATCCGATTATTAATGGTGTTGAACATGAATGCATTTTCGATACTGGCAATAGTGGAGGAATACTTATTAAAGACGAGCAAAAAATTGACCATCATACTGATACTGATTTGCTTTACGAAGGTTCAATAGGCATGAGTATTGGAGGCCTGACCGAAAAAAAGCGTTTTGTGGTAGTGCCTGAAAACACGATTGAGTTTGCAGGACAAAAGGAAACGGTCCCAGTTATGTATCTTGGCGACAATCTCACTTCAAACAATGTCGGATTGCAGTATATCAAAAGGTTCGACTGGGTTGTAGGGTATCAGGTTTTACAAAGAGACGAAAACCAAACGATAACTTCGCTTACATATAAACTGTACGCAAAGCCCCATGTTGCGGATACCACCAAAATGAAATATCCAGACCATAGCTACGCAGTTACAACGTTTGATGGCACCTTGAAAATAGCAACCCGCCTGTTGGATGGGCAGGAACGCTTCGAGGTGGGCGACCAAATTGTCTCCGTCGATGGAGAAGACATCACGGAAGAGAACATTTGCTATTACTACGATTTGTTGACCGAAACCAAGGATTGGTCGGGTTTCGACATACAGGTGAAAGGTTCAAAAGGTTTCACAAAACGTGCAAGACAGTGACAAAGCTTTATTGTTCGGGGACTTGCAACCGTTTGTTTCAGGGCTTTTCGTGCGTTTTATTCCCTGCGCTCCCTGGGCCTGTCGAAGGGGCGCATTCAAAATTTATTCTATGTAAATCATTGAAAATCTGTATAATCTTCGAAATTTGAGGTTTAAAAAAACTCTCTGCGGAAATCAGCGGCATCAGCGGAAGAAAATATCTGTAAAATCTGTGTTTAACAGGAAAACAATTGCCAACGTTGAAATGTGTTACAATTTATTTTTTAAGCGTTATTTAAACAAACTCTCAGAATATTTTGCAAAAACCAATCACAAAATCATTACTTTTGCAGTGCAAATTCCATTTGCAGAAAACCAAGCTGCAAATCAAAGTTTTGTGATATGATTAATTTAAAAGGAAAAACGGCACTCATAACTGGCGGCGGTTCAGGCATCGGACAATCCATTGCCATTCACTTGGCTCAGGAAGGGTGCAACCTGATACTCACTGGCTTAGGCCTCGACGGTTTGAACCTAACCAAGACAACTTGCGAGAAATTCGGAGTGAAAGCCTACGCAACAGAAACTCAATTAGACGATTACGCTTCCATCGACCGGCTCTATGACTATGTCGTCAACTTAGGCGTCACCATAGATGTTTATGTGCTGAATGCAGGTATTTCGCAACGCGAAAAGGCTTTGGAAACCGATTTTTCAGTCGATGAAAAAATCATGAAAATCGACTTCTTGAGTAGCGTTTATCTCGTCAAAAAATTCAAGGAGATGATTAAATCGGTTGAACATGTGCAGTTTAGCGTTACCACTTCCCTATCGGGTCTGTTTGGTTTTCCTTTGCGCTCGGCTTATTGCGCAGCAAAACATGCCCTTTTCGGTTTTTATGAATCCTTGGAACTGGAATACGACAACATCAATGTCACCTTCCTCATTCCGGGACGCATCAACACGCAAATCAGCAAAAGTGCCCTGCATGGTGATGGTACCGCCCATGCCAAAATGGATGCCGGACAAGCCACAGGACTTTCGGTTGAAAGATGCGGCGCCATTGCCGTTCACGCAATTAAAAAGCAGAAACACAGAAAGTTAATCGGCAAAAAAGAATTGCTCATGGCTTACATCCACAAGTATTGCCTTGGCTTGTATTACAAACTGGCGCGGAAGATTTCAGCGACCTAAATATATTTCCACAACCTTAAATCATTAAATCTTAAATCTTTAAATCCTTAAATTCCAAACCGTCATGAAAGAAAAAATAATTTGCGGTATACAGCAGGTCGGCATTGGCGTTGCCGATGTCATCGAAGCATGGAAATGGTACTACGACAATTTCGGCTACGAAGTGAAAATCGTTGACGCTGAAGGTGTTGCCGAGCGGATGCTGCCTTACACGGGTGGCAAGCCACAGCCTCGACGCGCCATCATGGCTTTCAATATTCGCGGCGGCGGCGGATTCGAAATCTGGCAGCCCAAAGGTCGCGAACTTAATTATCTGAAAAAGCCTTTGCGGTTGGGCGATTACGGCATTTTAGTCGCAAAAATCAAGACGGCCAACATTCAGAACGCCTTCGATACTTTCAAACGCAAAGGACTTGATGTCATCACCACAATCAGCGAAACGCCAATGGGTTACAGGCATTTCTTCATGAAAGACCCATACGAAAATCTCTTCGAAATTGAAGAAGACAATTACGTTTTCATCAAGGAGAAGAAAGCCACTGGCGGCGCCAACGGCGTAACCATCGGTGTAAGCGACATCGACCGTTCAATAGATTTTTATGCAAAACTGCTTGATTACGATAAAGTTGCATACGACCATACGGATTTCTTCAGCGACCTGAAAGGCGTTCCTGGCGGCGAAAACGCATTGCGTCGTGTCGTCTTGGAACGTTCCAAACCGATTGAAGGACCTCTCAGCCGAGTGATGGGCACATCCCACATCGAACTGGTGCAAAACCTCGATGAGCCAGGCCGAAAGCTCCTCGACGGACGCTATTGGGGCGACCCTGGCTTCATCCACCTTTGCTTCGACGTGCGCAACATGGATGCCATCAAGGAACAGACAGAAGCTCTTGGACATCCGTTTGTCTGCGACAGCGGCGTCGATTTCGACATGGGCGATGCCAACGGACATTTCACCTACGTTGAAGACCCCGACGGCACACTGATTGAATTTGTCGAGACTTTCAAAGTTCCGATTTCAAAAAAGTTAGGACTTTCGTTCAACATGGCCGACAAAGACGATCACAAACCGCTACGCATCATGAAACTGCTGCGATTTGCGAAAGTGAAACGCGAAAACATCAAATGAAAAAAGCCAGCTGAACGCTGGCTTTTTTCGTTTTTCTTATCAAATGTTTTTCAATTACTTGATACCCAATTTTGCTTTCACATCCTTAGTAGCGTCAACAGCATCGGTACCGATATAGACGGCTGCGCCTGTAGCGGCATCAAGAATGTAGGTGTAACCCTTTTCCTTACCGACAGCGTTGATGGCGTTCTGAATCTTTTCAAGGATTGGAGAAAGTTTTTCGGCACGTTTGGCTTCAAATTCCTGTTCGGCATTGGCTTGGAATTGTTCGATACGGCCTTGGAGATCCATGATTTCCTTTTCCTTCGACTGCTTTACTAAATTCGACATGGTTGCTTGATTAGCAGTGTAATCCTGCATCTTGGTCTGATATTCGGTAGCCATCACTTGCAACTGCTTCTGAAGTTCACCATAATAAGTCTCAAGCTCTTTTTCAGCCTTTGCCTTATCAGGCATGGCATCGAGGATTTCAGCTGTGTTTACATGAGCGATTTTCACTTGTGCGCTGACCACACCATTCATCACGAACAATGCTACAGCAAGGAATAAAACTTTAAATAATTTGTTCATCATGCGGATTTTTAATGATTTAACTCTAATTGATTCTATTATTTGAGCGGCAAAGATAAGGATTTTTTCAATACAAAATCATTTCTTTCCTGCAGGTTTGGTCGGAGCAGGAGTTTTGCCACCACCATTGCCTGTCGAATTTGGCTTGCTGCTGCCAGAGGTTGCAGCACTTCTGTGACGGTCTTCGCGACGGACAGTCTGCATCACGTTACCAAGCTGATCGAGGACTTCATCGCTGATGTCGTTCTTATCGTTGGCATAAAGAACCGATGTGCCCGAAGCCAAATCAAGGATAAAGGCATAGTTTTTGGTCAAGGCAAGTTCCTGCATGGCCGTGTAAATCTTTTCCTGAATAGGCTGTACAAGTTCGGTACGCTTCTGATAAAGCTGACCTTCGGCACCGAAATACTGCATCTGCAAGTTTTTGGCTTCCTGTTCCTTATTGATGATTTCCTGCTCACGGGCGTGTTTCTGGTCTTCCGAAAGCAGCACCATTTCAGTCTGATATTTGCTGTACATTTCCGAAACCTTGTCCATGACAGCCTTGATTTCATTCTGCCATTTTTGCGACAAGGCATTCAGTTCTTCCTGAGCATCACCGTATTCAGGGATGTTTTCCATGATGTACTCTGAATCGACGTAAACGATTTTCTGACCGCCAATCTGGGCATTGGCACCCATCACGCCACAGCAAACAATGGCTGCGGTCAACAACAAAGATTTTAATTTTTTCATTTTATCTCAATTTAAATTATTTCAAAAACAAGGCCTATCATACAAGAATCGTTCCAAAATCATCAGTCGATGGAACCGCCGATGGAGAAATGAAACTGGCTGCCACCTGCATCGGGAACGCCATACACATTATCAAAGCCATAGCCCCAGTCGAGACCGAGCAAGCCGAACATCGGCAAGTAGATGCGCACACCGACACCTGCCGAACGCTTCACATTGAACGGATCGAAATTCTTGAAGTCCATCCAGCAGTTACCAGCCTCAAGGAAAGTCAAGGCATAGATGGTGGCCTGTGGATTCAGCGACAGCGGATAACGGAGTTCAAGCGTATATTTCGAGTAGATGTCACCGCCCGTCGTCGTGCCGTAAAAGCCCGGTGTCAAAGATTCGTTCTTATAACCACGCATACCAATCAATTCACGGCTGTCAAGCGAATAGTTGCTCAAGCCATCGCCGCCCAAATAGAAACGGTGGAAAGGCGTTGGGCCAATCTGATGGTTGTAATGGCCGAGATAGCCGAAACGGACACGGGTCATCAAGACGAACTTGTCATAAAGTTCGGTATACCAAGCCGCCTTGAAGTTCCACTTGTGCATTTCAATCCATTTGTACTTTTCGATGTCGCCCATAGTCGAATAGTCCTTATCGGAGAATAAGGAATACGGAGGCGTCAATTCAACGGAAAGCGAAAATTCGGAACCATTGCGCGGATAAATCGGCTGGCTGACCGAATTACGGCTCAAGGCAAAAGTATAGCTCAACTTGTTGTAATTACCATAACCACCACCTATATTAAAATAGGAAGTCCTATAATTATCAAGACTATAACGCATTATGTTAACAGCCTGATAAAGTGAGAAATAATCGTCAGGCCACGTCAAACGCTTGCCAATGCCTATCGTTCCGCCACTCATAATGAACCAGCCATAATTGCTTTGTCCTTTGACACCAGTACGCAAATAGGACTGATGCACGGAAACAGTCAGTGAAATCGGTTTGCAGCCACCCAACCAAGGCTCGGTGAACGAAAGGCCGTAGGCAATATAATTCCTGCCGTAAGTTGTCACGTTCAAGCCAAGTTTCTGGCCATCGCCTCCCGGAATTGGTTTCCAAGCATCCTTTTTGAACAATTTCTTCATGGAGAAATTTGAGAACTGCAAGCCTGCCTGAAGCATCAGCATCTGATAACCGTAACCAGCCGAAAACTGAATCTGGTCGGCAGCGGCTTCTTCCACAGAATACTCAATATCAACGGTATGATCCGAATAGTTTGGTTTGATTTCCGGATTGATGGTTTCAGCATTGAAGAAGCCCAAGGTAGCTAATTCACGGACTGTGCGGATCACATCGCTACGGCTATACAACTGTCCGGGACGCGTATAAAGCTCACGCAAAACCACATAATCGTTGGTCTTGGTATTGCCCACCAATGAAACATTGCTAATGCGTGCCTGTTCACCCTCGTACATACGGATTTCAAGGTCGATGGAATCGTTTTCAACCTGAACCTCAACAGGATTGACATGGAAAAACAGATAGCCATCATCCATGTAAAGCGAACTGATATCCAAAGTGGTCTCGCTGAGAGTCAAGTTTTTATCAAGCAACTCCTTATTATAAACATCACCTTTCTTGATACCCAGAATTCCGTCCAAGGTTTCGGAAGTGTATTTCGTGTTGCCCGTCCAAGTAATGTTGCGGTAATGGTACTTGTGACCTTCATCAAGCACGATGTCGATGCCGACATTCCTGTCATCAATCCTATAAATAGAATCGCGGACAATCAGAGCATCGCGATAACCCTTTGAGTTATACTTTTCAATGATTTTCTGCTTGTCATCCTTATAGTTGCTTTCGATATATTTCGATGCCTTGAAAATTCTCGGACGATAATTCTCGGCAAAATATTCCTCAACGCCAGTAATGGCTTTCAAAGGCTTGAGCGTCAGCACATCAGCTATGGTGTTCACGACCAATGGTCCTAATGGATTAAGCGGATCGAAATGTCCTCTTTGCTTGGTTTCCTTCATGGCGGCCTGCAACTGACCGTCGGAAAGGTTTTCGTTGCCAATGAAATTAATCTTCCCGATTTTCACCTTGTGGCCTTTATCAATATTTATCACCATATCGACGTAGCCATTTCTTGTCGTATCGGCCACTTGCTCAATGTCAATATCAGCATTCAGATAGCCTTTTTCATAGTAATAATCCTCGATGATGCGACGAGTTTTGGTGAGCAAATGGTCAGTGGCGACATCACCGCGCGACAAGTTGATTTTGTTACGGATTTCGTCAGCTTCGGTTTTCTTAACGCCTTTAAACGAGAACTTTGAAACACGCGGACGCTCTCTGATTACGATTTCAAGGAAAACCTTATCTCCCACAAAATCAGTGGCGTTGATGGCAACATCCTCAAACATGCCCTGTTCCCAAATCTTTTTGATGGCCTGTGAAAAATCATTGCCAGGCACCTTGACGGTGTTCCCGACTCTCAGTCCAGAAATCATCATCAGAGCGTTCTTATCGACATTTTGTGTGCCCTCGACGGTGATGCCAGCAATCTCATATTCCTTCGGCCGGCCATAGTCGACTTCCGACAAATCGTCGCCAACCTGAATCTGAGCCTTAGCCTCATTGCCAAAAGCAAACAAGGCAAAAGCGAAAAACATAAAGCTGAAATATCGTATAAATTTATTCATCTTCTTCATTTATTGATGATTTGCTCACTTGTCTTACCGAAACGGCGCTCGCGGCGCTGATAGTTGATGATAGCCTCGTAAAGGTCATCTTTGCCGAAATCAGGCCAGTATTTCGCAGTGAAATACAGTTCGGAATAAGCAAGCTCCCACAACAGGAAATTACTGATGCGTTCTTCACCACTGGTGCGGATAAGCAGCTCTGGATCAGGAATTTCTGCCGTAGAAAGATAAGTTTTTATCGTATCTTGTGTAATGTCTTCCGGCTTCAATTGCGCATTGGCAACCGCCAAAGACATATTTTTCATGGCATTCGTAATGTCCCAACGCCCTGAATAACTCAATGCCAAGGTCATGGTCATACGGTCGTTGTTTCTCGTATCTTCCATGGTCTTCATCAACAAATCGTAATTTGACTTGGGAAGGCTTTTCAAATCGCCGATGGCATTCAGCCGAATGTTGTTTTTTTGGAAAGTCATAAGTTCTTCCACAATGGTTTTTGAAAAAAGTGTCATCAGGCCTGAGACTTCCAAAGTCGGACGATTCCAGTTTTCCGTTGAAAAAGCATAGAGTGTCAGATACTTAACGCCAAGTTCAGCGCAAGCCTCAGCCACATTGCGGACTGAAGACACGCCAGCATAATGGCCAAAAATGCGCTGTTTGCCATGCTCCTTTGCCCAACGGCCATTACCATCCATGATGACGGCAATGTGCTTTGGCAAACGTTCAATATCAATTTGTTGTTTCAGTTCCATAGCTTAGAATTTGCTCAAGTTGCAGCCTCTTCCATCGGGAAGGTTGAATTTCCATGTAAACGACACACGCGCCTCACAAAACCAATCCTTGAAAGCGGAATTGCCACGCTGCTGTCCAGGGAGATAAGTGCCTGTCGGGTCGGTATAATCGAAACCATCATCACCGATGGCATGAAGATCGGGATAAACCGTGCCGCAGTCATCAAGATAATCAGTGAAGGTCTTCTGCAAACGCCATTCAAAAGTAGCTGCAATATGTTTCGACAAAGCCAATTTCACGCCCAAGCCGAAAGGAATGGAAACACTCATCGAGGAATAATCCTTGCCTTCCGTTTTCAACGGCTTCAACTCCGCTTCGACCTCATCGACCGTACAATAAGACGTAAAGAGAAAACCCGAAAGCCCTGCAAAAATATAAGGCGAGCAGTTGCGTTTCGGATTACCAGTATAATATTCAAGGAAATTGAATTCAGCTACCAAGCTGAAATCGTGAATGGTAGAGCGGAAGCCCAAACCGCGCTCAGGACGCCAAGCTATTTTCTCGTCGGAAGCTTTCACCTGTGCGAAAGTGTAATCAAAACGATAAGTCCAACGCGAATTGACATTATATCGTGCTATGCCGCCGAACTCCAAATCAGGCATTCCGAAATGCTTTTGCGGGTTAATATCACCGATATAGTAACTTGTGCCAGCATGGAACCCTATCTCCAAAGTCTTTGGGTCATCAAACTGAGCATTCACCTGGCCAATGAAAGCCAAGCAAATGAAAATCAACGCAAAACGAAATCTTTTCAACATATTCGATTCAATAAATAAAGACTCACAGCCTCACGTGTCGCCGCAAAAACGGCACACTTTTCAGCATAAAGTTTGCAAAAATATGAAATTTTACAATAGAACGGAAGAAATTAGTTTCTATTGTCTTTCCCCCACAATAATTTATTGCGGATGGTGCTGAAAAAATCACGGTCATCCATACGAACCATGTTGATGCAGAAATCGGCCTTGCGAACGACAAGCTCCACCGAAGTGTCCAAAGTGCCCGACCTTGAATCCATGCTGAAAACGAACTTTTTCTCCCTTCCCTCGACCTGAATACGAATCACACTTTCGTCAGTAATAACAACCGGACGCACCGTCAGATTGTGCGTTGCAATCGGCGTAATGACAAAATTATGCGCGTTTGGCGCGATGATTGGTCCGCCTGCACTCAACGAATAAGCCGTTGAACCTGTGGGCGTTGCAAGTAAAATACCATCGCCCCAATAGGTATTCAGGTACACATCATCGACAAAGACCTTAATAGCTAAAAGCGAGTGCTCTGGATTACGAATCAAGCTCAACTCATTGAGGGCATACTTCACATCGCCGAAAACCGATTCGGGAGAAATCAATTCCAAAAGCGTGCGCTTTTCAATGGAAAAATCGCCAGCCACCACATGAGCAACCGCCTTTGAAATCTCATCCTTCGAAATGCTCGACAAAAAGCCCAGTCTTCCCATATTGATGCCCAAAACCGGAATGCCCGAATCGCGGACAAAAGGCACAGCATCCAGAATGGTACCGTCGCCACCGATGGAAATAAGCATATCGGCCTTGCTTTTCAAATCAGCATACGATTCAAAGACAGCAACTTGCAAGCCATTCGGAATGCAGTTCATAATCATTTCCAGAAACGGCTTGCACACCAACAGCTTGACATCATTTTTGAGCAATTCCTCCAAAAGTCTCCGCATGTAAACGGAATTTTCGGGAGCCAGATTTTTTCCAAACAACGCGACAGTCATGATTTGATGAGTTTGGGGCAAAAATAGTTATTTTTCTGAAAAGTTGCTTCTTATAAAAATACAAATATTAATACGCCTTTAAATCTATCCGTTTTTCCATAGATTTGAACATATTAGCATAGGGAGTTGGATTTCACCCAAAGGATTTCCGTTTTCAGCCAAAAAATCCACCTTCAAACAAAACGTAAAGGAAACCCCATAGCCCTATTTCAGCATGACTGACAAGCCACAATAATGCATGCCTTTCTTAGGCAAATCCGAACACAATTTTTCGCAATAAAAACACAACAATTCCTACAACTCATTGTATTTTTTCGCCGTGCCCCTCGCCTTCTCAACTGGATATTTCAAGGCATTTTTCTTCAGCTTGGCCAGCACGATTTCCTTCACATCGAGTTGGTATTTATCGGCAATCATAAAGGCATAATTGAACACATCAGCAAGTTCCTCCTTCACTTTTTCGACATTCACTTCTTCGGCTGGTTTCCACAGAAAAGCCTCCAAAAGTTCGTTGGCCTCGATACTCAATGCCATGCTCAAATCCTTGCCGTTGTGAAACTGATTCCAATCGCGCTCATCGCTGAAATCACGGTTAGCCTTGATAAGTTCTTCTATATCACTCATAATCATTATTCTATAAAAAATACATTACGATAAAACCCATAAAAACAAAGATGCAAAAATAGCAAAAACGCTGTTTATTTTTCATCTTTAATCACTGAGCGGCAAACCTTTTGCATTCATAATTTGACTATCTTTGCCAAAATTTTCAAGCCAATGCGACTTTTCGGACTTATCGGGCATCCGCTCAAGCACTCATTTTCAAAGGATTTCTTCAACGAGAAATTTCAATACGAAGGCTTAGACTGCCGTTATCAGAATTTCGACATGAAATCCATCGACGAAATTACACCTATTATTAATAAGTATCCCGAACTTTGCGGCCTCAACGTGACCATCCCTTACAAGGAAGCCATTCTTCCCTATTTGGATGAAATCGACGGGACTGCCAAGGAAATCGGCGCCGTGAACGTGGTGAAAATCAAGGACGGAAAGTTGAAAGGCTACAACACTGATGCCTATGGCTTCAACATTCTGTTGGAAAGAGCCTTGAAAGGTCAGCCGATTGAAAATGCACTGGTCCTTGGTTCGGGCGGTGCTTCAAAAGCAGTGCAATACATACTGAAACAGAGACAGATACCCTACTCCATCGTCAGCCGTTCCATAGAAAAAGGCGATTTCACCTACGATACGCTGAGCGATGAAATGCTCCGAAAAAGTCTGCTCATCATCAACGCAACACCTTTGGGCATGGCTCCGAAAATTGAGGATTTCCCCGAAATCAATTATCAGGCATTAGGCAAAAAACACATTCTCATCGATTTAATCTACAATCCGAAGCAGACCGCTTTCATGGAATTGGGCAAGACTTGGGGCGCAAAAGTTTACAACGGTATGCAGATGCTGGAAGAACAAGCCAAGAAATCGTGGGAAATCTGGAACGAATAAACAATTGAAACTATGGATTTTAGCACACAGATAGCGCAAGAACTGAATCTTTCAGGTTTTCACGTCGCCAATGTCATCTGCCTTTTCGACGACGGCGCAACCATTCCTTTCATCGCCCGTTACCGCAAGGAAATGACCGGTTCGATGAACGAAGAAGTGATTGCAGCCATTCAAAAACGTCTGGAACAACTCACCGAATTGCAGAAACGCAAGGAAAGCGTCATCAGTTCCATCCGCGAGCAAGGCAAACTGACCGACGAATTGGAGCAGAAAATACTGATCGCCACGACTTTACAAGAAGTCGAAGACCTTTATCTACCTTACAAGCCGAAACGTCGCACCCGCGCTGCCATCGCACGCGAAAAAGGCCTCGAGCCATTGGCTGCACAAATCATGGCACAAAACGTCGATTTCGTCGACAAAATCGCACGTCGCTATGTTGACGCAAACAAAGGAGTGAACGATGTCGGCGAAGCCATTGAAGGTGCCAAAGACATTATGGCGGAATGGATTTCGGAAAACATCGCCGGACGCAACCGCATCCGCAAAATATACCACATGCAAGGTGCCATCACCTCAAAAGTGGTGAAAGGCAAAGAAGAAGACGGCAAGACCTACCAGCAGTATTTCGACTTCAGCGAACCGATTTCCGAAGCGCCATCACACCGCATTTTGGCTTTGTTCCGCGCCGAAGAGGAAGGTATGTTGAAAGTGAAGATTGATGTCGATGATGATTTTGTGCTCAATTCGTTGGACAGCATTTTCCTGAAAAACGACAACGAAGCCTCTGAAATCGTGCAAGATGCCATCAGCGATTCGTGGAAACGACTGCTTGAGCCATCAATAGAAACCGAAATCCGTGCCTATTACAAGGAAAAGGCCGATGAAACCGCCATCAAGGTCTTTGCCGAAAACCTCAAGCAATTGCTTCTGGCTTCGCCTATGGGTCAGAAACGCGTTCTTGCCATCGACCCGGGTTTCCGCACAGGCTGCAAAGTGGTAGTACTCAGTGAGACAGGCGCTTTGCTGCATAACGAGACCATCTACCCTCACCCGCCAAAATCCGACACTGTCGGCGCCATGCGCAAAATCAAGAGTCTGGTGGATGCCTACCGCATCAAGGTCATCGCCATCGGCAACGGCACGGCAGGACGCGAAACTGAAGATTTCATCAAATCCATTAAATTCGACCGCGACATCATGGCCGTGATGGTCAGCGAAAGCGGTGCATCAGTCTATTCGGCCTCAAAAATCGCCCGAGATGAATTTCCCGATTACGACATCACCGTGCGTGGTGCGGTCAGCATTGGCCGCCGCCTGATGGATCCGTTGGCCGAGTTAGTGAAAATCGACCCGAAATCCATTGGAGTCGGTCAGTATCAGCATGATGTCAATCAAAAACTTTTGGGCGAAAGCCTCGACCAAGTGGTTGAAAGTTGCGTGAATGCCGTCGGCGTGGAACTGAATACAGCCAGTCAACAATTGCTTTCATATGTCAGTGGCGTCGGTCCGCAATTAGCCTATAACATCATCGCCTACCGCGAAGAAACGGGCGGATTCACCAACCGCAAACAGTTGCTCAACGTGCCGCGTTTGGGCAACAAGGCCTACGAACAATGCGCCGGTTTCCTACGCATCCACAATGGCGAAAATCCGCTTGACCAAAGTGCCGTACACCCAGAAAGTTACCACATCGTGGAAAAGATGGCCAAGAAACTGAATGTCAAGGTGAAAGACCTCATCGGGAACAAGAATCTGATTGCACAAATCAATGCAAAAGACTTTGTGGAAAACGATTTCGGCATTGAAACGGTCAATGATATTTTAAGCGAATTGGAAAAACCAGGCCGCGACCCGAGAAAGACTTTCGAAGCCTTTGAGTTTGACAAGAACATTCGTACAATCAACGATTTACGCATTGGCATGGTGCTGAATGGCATCGTCACCAACATTACCGCTTTCGGCGCTTTCATCAACATAGGCGTGCATCAGGACGGACTGGTTCACATCAGCCAAATGTGCGACAGATACATCAAAGACCCAAACGAAGTCGTTCATCTGAACCAAAAAGTGAGGGTCATGGTCAGCGATGTCGATGTCAGCCGCAACAGAATCAGCCTGACAATGAGAAATATTGCATCGCAGAATTAAAATATTCTCCTATTTTTGCCGTTTAGAATACAAATCATCACGATATGAAAACACGCAAACTCGTAATAATTGCACTTGCATTATTGATTATCATGCCGTTAAGTTCGCTGAAGGCACAAATCATCAAAGGTGAAGTTTTCCTTGGCGGCAATGCATGTCAGGTCGACGGCGACGAATGCTACGGCTACAAACGATTCGGACTCCATGCTGGAGCGGGAGCTTTGGTTCCTGTCACAAGTTTTATGGATGTCGGATTAGAAGTGCTTTTCAATCAGAAAGGAGCATTCAAACGAGATAGTATTCAATACGGCAGTTCTTTCACTCATTCCTACGATTTGAGATTGAATTACGCTGAAATCCCCGTCATGGTTTATTTTACCGACAAAAACAAATATTCCATCGGACTTGGCCTTTCTTACGGACGTATTGTCGGTATTTCAGAAAAAATCGACCATCATTCAACCGACATCGGCATTGGCGACGGTCATCTTCGTTGGAAAGAAGGCTATGATGGCCCTGATTTAGGAAACATTAAGAACCTTGAACAGTTGGGAGAAGTTGTTTACCACCAGCAAGGCATCCCTGACTCCATTCCTATTTCACAATATGTCAGCAACTCTAATTCATATACTCCCAGCGACTTATGTGTATGTGCATGTATGAGATTCCGTTTTTGGAAAGGATTTCATGCCGAATTGCGATACCAATATTCATTGAAATCCATCCGGACAAGAATACATTACGATGAGTTCCCTGAAATAAATCCACATCACATCAGTTTGCAGCACAACAACGTGCTTACGCTTCGCATTGCGTACATTTTCAACGAACCAGACCGCAAGTCAACAGACAAGAAAACAAAGACAAACAGCATCTATTAAGTAACTATTCAAAATTAAACTACATTATAAAGGACACGAGATTTCGAGACTGCGAGGCTTCGGGATGCCGGAATGCCTCGTAATCTCGCATTCCCGCGACCTCTATGCCTCGTTTTCAATATGTAAACTAATTTTGATCACCTACTTAACACAAAAAAGGCAAAGTTAGAATCATCAGTAATTACATCTGAAATTTCCTTCCTCATCCGCGAAGAACCAATAACTGCCTGTGATTTTCACCCTATAAACCTTCAGAGCAGTTTCTTCAATAGCCTTTTTCAAATCCTTCGGAACCTTACCGGAAAACTGGCAACCATCACTATAGACGGCGACCATCGCATCATCCGTTAGATGGGCGGTCAATAGAGTTCCGTATTTCTTGCTTCCTTTTTCTAACCAATTAAAAATAAACGAATCTGATGCAGCAAACTCATCAGGAGTAACGACAATCCAATCTTCATTTTCAGCAAACGTAGCACAAGCAATGTCTTTTTCATCTTCATTATATTCCCACAATTTGTCTTCCATTTTTTGAGGAATGTCATTCCAGCGGATTCCATTGACTCCGAATTGCACTAACCACCTTCCTTTTTCCGTCAGTTGAATATCGTTTATATGCTCATATTCCATATTTAATCCGACAAGTGCCTCTTCCAACACATCTTGACAGCCAATATGAGCAAAACCATTGACACCAAACAGTGCGATGACCCCATGATTTTTCGTGATGACTACATTCTTGCATTTTCCATGTTCCTCCATGCGCTCTCGAAGACGCGAAACCTCTTTTTTAAAACTTTGCCCAAATACGGAATCCGACAAGAGCAGGAGCAAGCACAAACTCAATAAACGGATAAATCTTCTCATAAAAACAAAATACTACTATTTTACATTTAGCCTTGCAAAGATAGATTTTTTTCGATTCAGAATAAAATCATCCCAAATAGAAATCCCTGAGAAATTCATCGTATTCCGCCGTGAATCTTCCATCGGCGCCACGAATCACAAAAGATGTCGTCAAGATTGTTTCTGACGGCATCTTTTTCAATTCCAAATTGACGCGGTTCGGCTCCTTTCCTTTCACAGGAACGATTTCCATCCTTTTGCTTTGATAAAAACCGTTTTTCTCTGCTTCTTTCAGAAATTCAACCGATTCCGCAACAGGAAGCACGACGGCAAAACGCCCATCATCTTTCAACAGCCTTGAAGCCGAAGCGCACAATTCGGCAAACGACAAGGAATCATCGGTGTGACGCGCCAAGTTTTTCCGCTCTGTATCGCTCTTGTAGGAATTGATGAAAAAAGGTGGATTCGAGATGATTAAATCGTATTTTTCATTTGTTGCAAAATCCCGCACATCAGACTGATACACACGCAGTTTGTCGCGCCATTGCGAAGCCAAAAAATTGATTTCAGCCTCATTTGCCGAAGCAGCATCCAACTCAACGGCATCGATTTTCCCCGCACCTTTTTGCGCCAACATCAAAGGCATAATGCCGCAACCCGTGCCAATATCCAGCACAGCATCAGTCGGACTCACCTCCACCCAACGACCCAAAAGCACGGCATCGGTGCCGACTTTCATCGTCGAGCGATGATGAAAAAGGCTGAAATGCTTAAAATGGAACGGGCGCGCATCCATCATCCTAAATACATGTCAATCAATCCTTCCGGGGCTTTCACATAGAGTTTTTTCTCCTTTCGGTCGACTTTCTGAATCACCTCGTCGAGAATCGGAATCAGGATTTCCTTGCCGTCCTTAACGACCTGAATGATGGCTTGCGTAGGATATTCCAGGATTTCCTTGATAGGACCCAAATCACCTTTTTCGGCATCAACCAAGGCAAAACCAATCACCTCGTGGAAATAGAATTGTTTTCCAGAAAGTTTCGGCAGCATCTCCAAAGGCAAATAAACCGACTTCCCGACATAAGCCTGTGCCGCCTCCAAAGTCTTGACATCCTGAATGGTAGCAAAAAACTTATCGCCACTCATAATCAGTTTCTCAACGAAAAACGGTGTCAACACCTTATTATATTCAAGGTAGAAATACTTCATGTCGAGATAGGCTGACGGATCGTCAGCGTCAATCTTAATCGTCACCTCGCCTTTTATACCGTGCGTCTTGGCAATGCGGCCCAGATAAAAACAATCCTCTTTTTTCATTTTGTCATCTTTTCGCGCAAAAATAATAATTATTTTCTGAAAGTTTAGAATAAGTTTTCTATTTTTGCAGCGGTTCTTCAGGCGGTTTTGTGCCGCCAGCATTAAGAAACACGAAGCGTTATGCTCGTCTTGCGAATGGAAACGTGAGAAATTTCTATATTATAATGCAAGAGGGTGTGATACGGTTCGCGCTGTTATAGCGTGGGCTGATTACTACATCTGCATTATAAGGTAATTCTCACGACCTCCATTCGAAGAAGTGGTGTATCAGTGCCACGCTTCTTTTGTTTGGATTTACCCTTTGTGGTGCTGAAAAGGGAATTAAAGGTTGCGCCCGGCACGGATTTAGGGTTCGTATTTATGAAAAAGCATTCTTTGATGGTTGCCTTGATAGGACTCGTGATGGCTCTTGCCTCATGTTCAGCACCTCACTATTTAGCTCTCCCTTCAAAAGTTCCTTGTCATGCCATTAAAAACACATGTTCTTTTGGAATTCAAAATATGGATGAACAAGCGAAAATTGAAAACGAAGATTTGATTTCTCATTACGATGGCTTTGATGTAAAATATACAATTTCTGACGATTTTACGGTTTCTTTCACGATAATCAATAATTCAGGAAATGATTTGCTGATAGACAAATCCCAGTGTTTTGTATTGTATGCAGGAAACGCAACCCAATTGTTTAAGGACATCCACATGACGGGAAATACAACTTTTAATGATGTTCAAGGAGCCATCAACAATGTTCAAACAAGTCATGGCAGTATCATGGCAATCATACCTTCGTATTCAAAATGGACATTACCATTATCAGAAACAAATATCAGGAATGTCGGCACACTGCCCGAATTTTGTTCAACATCAGGCACTCACTCACTATCACAATATGACAATCCAGAAACCGTAGAATTCATCATTCCTTATTCTTTTGACGCAACTATGAGAAAGTGGAAGACTTCCAGAAACAGGATTTTTGTTAACAGGATAGTGGCTGAAAATGAGACGCTTCTTCTTTCACGTATTCATGGAAATATATACTTTCCTTTTGATTCTCCAGGTCATTATTACAGCGATACACCTTATAAAGAACCAAAAATGATTTCAACAAAAGAATATATCTTTTATCGCTATTTAAGCGATCCTGATTTTTCCGAAGTAGATAGAAATGACGCAACAAACCAAAAGCTATATAGGAAACGCAAAGGATGGATGATATTTGCAAATAGTTTAGGATGTGTCGTAACTGCTCCAACTATTATTGGTGCGTATTTCTTTGGGCTTGAAATAACGTATTGGGATCATGACGCAAAAGAGGAGTATCTGCCGCCAAAATAATAGAATCTGACATTGGAATTACGATTTTTTTTAATTCCAATTCGGAAACCAATAATATCAACATCTTTGATGTAAGATTTTTGAAAGAATAACAGAGGATGCAGCACATTTGCCGCGTCCTCTATGTTTTTTATTCGGGAAGAACCATTTTCTCCAAAACTGGAATTTGTTCCATTAAATCCTCCACTACAAACTCCCAGTACTTTCCTTTCAGGCATTTGATTTCTGTAAAGTCATTGAGTTGGGGAAGTCTTTTGAAACCGTCAACGATTTTATCCAAGGTCAGCGACCAAGGATACCTTTTTAGTGCGAACTGCACCATATCTTCAATTGAATAGGTTTCTAATAGGTCGTGAATGTCCCAAAAGTCCTTCTTTCGCTGCTTGTCTTGTGCAATCGCATTGATTTTCATGGCTGCAATATCCTTTTCGGAAACCATTCGGATGCCGTCAATGTGAACTAAAAGGAAGACGGGGTTCTCATCATAGCAAATGTCAAGTTTGATGCAATCGTTGCAGCTGTTCCCGACAAACAACGAGTAAACCATTTGTGTTTCGTCAAGTCTGTCAAGATTTTCTATGTACGGAAACATCTCAACAAGCGCACTTTTGATTTCATCTGTTTTCATTTCGCCATAAAGCGTGTTTGTGAACATATCTATATCGATTGAAATACGGTGTCCTCTTTGCAATGCAAGCGATGTGCCTCCAACAAGATAAAAATCATCAAAAGCCCTGTTAGCCATAATCTTACGGAGACACTCCAACAGCAATGGCGATGCAATATTAGTTCTTAAATTCATAACCCAAGTATTTTTTCAAATTGTTGTTTCTATTTTCCGAATTCCATGAATCTTTGATACTTTTCAAAACATTGACAATCAAGTTTTTTCCATAATACCGAATGGTTTCCTCTATTTCATTTTGATTGCCATACTCAAAAACCCTTTTGATAATCCATTCCGAATTGCGTTGCCAGTCAAGAGTGCCAAAATCGGTATCCCAAAACAAGATTTCCCTATATTTTGACTTATCGGGGTGCAATTGTTCCTGCAAATGGGTGGTGGCAATAAAAATATCATGATTAGTCTGAATCTGATAAAAGAAACATTGATAATCAATGCCTAAGACTTTTTCCAATCTGAGAGAGTTTTCAGGTGAAATCCTTCTGCGATTGGCTATAAAGTCGTTGATTCTCTGGTATGGTATTTCGGAACGCAATGCCAATTCGCGCTGAGTGAAATGCTCTTTTGTCATGATTCTATTGAGTACCGCACCGCAAGGTATGTGATGATATGCCAGATATTGTTCGTACATTTGATGTTTTCTCTGCGGCAAAAATAATAAAAATAACCAAAAACGGTTATATTTTGAACAAAAAAATTATAAACAATTTGTACTCAAAAAAACAACAAATAGAATTGCCTAAAATGGCAACTCTTTTTCAGAAAAGTCTTGTAAAAATAGAAACCTGTTTTGTACTTTTGCAAAAAATCCGTTTTACGATGAAACTCAAGCAAGCCACCCTGATATCAGCCGCCACGCTTTCGGCATTAACCGCTTGTAACACAGACAAAAGCAAGGAGCAAACCGCCGAAAAGCCCAACATCGTTTTCATTCTGGCCGATGACTTGGGTTATGGCGATTTTGGCTGTTTCGGGCAGGAAATCATCAAGACACCCAACATCGATGCCTTGGCCAAGGAAGGCATGATTTGCACGCAAAGCTACTCCGGCACCACCGTCAGCGCACCTTCGCGCGCCTGCCTCCTGACTGGTCTCAACAGCGGTCACGCCCCGATTCGCGGCAACTTTGAAATCTACCCCGAAGGCCAGATGGCGCTGCCCGAAAACACCAACACGATTTTCCGCCTTTTCAAGGAAAACGGCTATGCAACAGGCGTTTTCGGCAAATGGGGCTTGGGCGCACCCAAATCGGAAGGCGCACCTGAAAACCAATTTGTAGATGAGTTTTTCGGTTACAACTGTCAGCGGCTTTCGCACAGCTATTATCCCGATTATCTCTACCATGATTCAGCACGCATTGAACTGAAAGCCAACGCAAAAGCAAACAACGGAACTTACGCGCCTGACACCATTCAGCAACTCACACTGCAATTCATTGAAAACCACAAGAACGAGCCTTTCTTCCTTTTCGTGCCTTGCATTTTGCCCCACGCCGAACTGATTGCGCCTAACGACAGTCTGCTTCAGCAATACGAAGGCAAATTCAAGGAAACGCCCTACCAAGGTTGCGATTACGGCTGCAAATCGTTCCGCATTGGCGGCTACGGCTCTCAAAACGAGCCACTTGCCGCTTACGCTGCCATGGTGTCGCGATATGATTTTTATGTCGGTCAAATCGTAGAAAAACTGAAAGATACAGGATTGATTGACAACACTTTAATCATCGTCACCTCCGACAACGGCCCGCATTGGGAAGGCGGCAACAATCCCGATTTCTTCAACAGCAACGGCATTTACCGCGGCTACAAACGCGACCTCTACGAAGGCGGCATCCGCATCCCTACCGTGATGGCTTGGAAAGGCAAAATCAGTCCCGACACGCAAAGCGATTTCATGTTTGCCTTTGGGGATTATCTGCCCACTTTCGCCGAACTCATCGGTGCGGAAAAACCTGAATGTGACGGCATTAGCATCAAGCCTCTATTGCTCGGAAAATCTCAACCGGAACATGATTACCTCTATTTTGAATTTCAGGAAAACGGCGGTGCGCAATGCGTGAGGAAAGGCGACTGGAAATTGATAAAACTTAATGTAAGCGGTGAACCCGTGTTTGAACTATATAACATCAAAGACGACCCAACCGAAAGCAACAATCTGATTGACAGCAACAAAGAAACATTTGAAGAACTAAAACACATTCTTGAAAACGAAAGAACCGACGACCCGAATTGGCGATTCTAATTATAAGTAGATGAGCAAATTCAGTTTACATATTGAAAAACAAGGTCGCGAGGTCACGAGATTTCGGGAACACGAGACTACGAGGTCTCTGGGAACACTTAACATCCCTCAACCTCGAAATCCCGAAACCTCGCAGCCTCGAAATCCAAATAGAAGTTTAATTTTGAACAATCAATAGCACATTGAAAATGAACACTTTTTCCAAAGTAGAAGAAAGTTTCCTGAAAATCTCAGGCATCGATAAAATCAGCACGACGACACCTTATATCATTGCACCCGACTTGCCGAAACTCAGCCTGATGATGGCCTTGCGCTTCATCGAATGGGTGTCGGAAAACCCAGACGGCGTCATCAGTCTACCTGCCGACAAGCACGCCAGTCTTTTCATCCGTTTCACGCATCAGATTTTGGACAATTGGGAAAGCAATGAAATTCAGCAACTTCTACAAGAACATGGTTTAGGAACCATAGAAAAACCAAGTCTGAAAGGCTTGCATTTCGTGCAAAGCGATGAGTTTTACCCGATTTCGCCCTTACAGCACAACTCGGCCTACAATTTCGTCATGGAAAACTACATCAAAGGCTTCGGCCTCGACATTGAAAAAGCCAGGCTGATTAACTCCGACGAAATCCTGCTTGACGGCGGCAAGACCTACAAGGAAATCTTCCCTGATTTCAAAATCGACCTCAATTTGCGCAGCCGAGAAGCCAAGCCCGAAGAGGAAACACTGAAACGATCCATTTTCATGATTGACGACTGGTGTTCGCGTTACGAACACAAAATCAGAAAATTAGGCGGCATCGGGTTCTATCTCAGTCCGATTGGTCCAGACGGGCACATTGCGTATAACATTAAAGGTTCCGACCTTTTCACCACCACACGCCTCACGCAAACCAACTTTGAAACCCAGGCCGATGCGGCTACAACCCTGGGCGGCATCAACGTGGCGAAGGAACGTTTGGTGATTACAATCGGCTTGGAAACAATCACTTACAATCCAAACGCCACCGTCATCATTTTTGCCGCAGGCGAAGCCAATGCCGACATTGTGAAAGCCAGCCTCGAAAGCAAAATGACCGCCGTCTACCCGGCCACGGCTTTGCAACGCCTCGAAAACGGACGTTTCTACCTCACCGAAGGCAGTGCCTACAAACTTGAAGACTCGGTGGAACGCTACTATCTGTCAACGCCTTGGAATTCCGAGAAGACCGAACGCGCCATTATCGACCTTTGCAACCGCATTGACAAATATGCGCATAATCTCACTTTGGAAGACCTGCAAAACGACAAATGGTGCAGCCAGATTCCCGATGTAAGTCTACAAACCGTTCAGGATGTCATTGATTCCGTGAAGAATAAGCTCCAGCGCGGCAAAGTCATCGACTATGGGCAAAACATCTATCACACCGGACCACATCACGACGACATCATGCTTGGCATCATGCCTTACGCCAACCGTCAGCTGCAGCCTATCAGCAACAATGTGCATTTTGCCGTGGCCACATCAGGTTTCAATTCCGTAACCAACAACTTTGTAATCAAGACTTTACAATCCTGTTTGGAAATGATTGGAAGCGGTCGCATCCAAATGTTCAAGTATCCCGATTTCTTCAGCGAAGGCTACAAGCACAAACGCTACAAGGACGTTTACCATTTCTTAGACAACTGCGCCCAGAAAAACGAAACGGAAAAGACAAGAGGACTGTGCCACCGTGTCATCCGCGACGCCATCGAAATTTGGCAACTGAAAAATGTCGAAGAAGTGATTTCCTGCTTCAAAAACACCATCATCGAACTGCAAAACTGTTACGATGGCGGCAAAAACTCTCCCGAAGTGCAAATGCTGAAAGGCCGTCTGCGTGAATTTGAGGAAGAACTCGTTTGGAACTATGCCGGCGTGGAAATCAACAACATACACCATTGGCGGCTGAGTTTCTACCAAGGCGACAAAAAACCTGACAATCAAGACGATGTCAATGTGATTCTGAACCAATTCCGTCAGCACAAGCCTACCATCATCAGCCTGGCATTCGACCCTGAAGGCAGCGGCCCCGACACACATTACAAGGTTTTGCAAGCCATTGCAACGGCAGTCTCAATTTGGAGCAAGGAAACGGATTTGTCGAAACTGCGCATCATCGGCTACCGCAACGTGTGGTTCAAGTTCCACCCTGCCGAAGCCACGCTTTTGGTCCCCGTCTCGATGAACGACTTAGCCATTCACGCCAAATCGTTTGAAGAAAATTACCTGACGCAAGTGGAAGCCGCTTTCCCAAGTCCTGAATGTGATGGCCCGTTCTGCGAGATTTCAAGGAGAATCTGGGTGAAGCAACTGAAACAAATTCAGCACATTCTGGGCAAGAGTTATTTCTACGAAAACGAAGACTCGCTCATCCGCGCCACACACGGTCTGATTTACCTGAAGGAAATGACAGCCGGGGAATTCATTCAGATTGCCAAAGAGTTGAAAAAACGCTCCGAAGGCGAGAACATCATTTGAGTTAGCATCCATACTACAAACGTGAAATGCCTTTGGCTCATGGAAAAGGCACTTCACGTTTTTGTATTCCATTAACACGAACGACAATCTGCACTTCCCTCAGACAACATATCTCTAAAATATGCTGCCAACTAATTTAGAGATTAACAATCGTTAAAACAATGACTTTCAGAGCGTTTTTAAAGACACTCATGCCTTTTGCGGACACTAATGATTTTTGATAGATTTATTGCCACATGACGATCTCGAAAATAAAACAGCATCATACATTTACATCAATTTGAAAATCTTTTCTATTTTTGCACAAATTTAAATCTATAAAGCAATGAGACTGTTATTAATAAGCAATTCAACCAATTTCGGTGAGAATTATCTGGCATGGGCTGCCAATCAGATTGAGTTTTTCTGCTTGCAGAACAATATTAATAAGGATAGCAAAATCGTTTTCGTGCCCTTTGCCGGCATCAACATTGGCGGCAAGGCTTATCCCGAAAGCTACGACGCTTACGAAGCCAAGGTGAAAGGCGTGTTTGCCGAGAAGTTCGGCCTGACCAATTTCACATCAGTGCATCATTTTGACGATAAGGTCAAGGCGGTGAAAGAGGCAGATTGCATCGTCGTAGGTGGCGGTAACACTTTCCATCTAGTGGCCGAAATGCACAAGTACGGCTTGATGGATGCCATCCGTGAGCGTGCTTTGGCTGGCGTGCCTTACATGGGTTGGAGTGCTGGCTCGAATGTGGCTTGCCCAACGCTTTGCACCACCAACGACATGCCTGTCGTGCAGCCTGCTTCGTTCAAATGCCTGAATTTGGTTCCATTCCAAATCAACCCGCATTACCTCGACCCGAATCCTGAAATCGACAAGCTGATTAAGCACGGCGGTGAAACGCGCCAAGTTCGCATCGACGAATATCTGGCTGTCAACCAGGATATGATGGTGGTCGGCTTGCGCGAAGCCACGGCACTCTGGGTGATTGATGAAAAAATGATGCTGAAGGGCGGTAAGAAAATGATTGTCATGCGCTACGGCAAGGAACCTGTCGAAATCGACCCGAACAGCGATGTCACTTTCCTGTTAGATAACAAGTTGGCTTAGTTCTATTCAAACAAGCTCCGATTCTCAAAGACCACCAGTTTCCTATCGAGATTGATGGTCTTTTTTTCGTTGCGGTTGCCTTGAATCAGGTACAAGGTGGCATCATCGCCCAAAATGGAAACGAAAGCTTTCTTGATGCGCGAAATGTTGGCACTCATAGTCGTTCCCGTAATGTCGATGATGTTTTCGACAGCGGTTTGCAGCAGTTCATCCTCGGCGTATGTCGAAATCTGACGGTAAATCTTGTAAAGCTGCTGCTTGTGGTCGACGAGATAGTTGAGCTTGATGCCTTCGGCGTGCAAAAGGAACAAAATGTAGAGAGCCTTGCTGATGGACGACATTTTCACTTCAATGTTGTTGCGGTCGGTGAGATAGATGCTGCCGTTTTCAGCCACGAAAATCCGGCTGATGCCTTGGCTGCCGTTATATTTCAATAAGGTGTCGATAATGACCTTGTGGAAACCCGTATATTGCACCTCGTCCTTTTCCTCATGTTTCGCCTTTAGGCTCAGTTTGTTTATGGAACGCTTTTCTTTGTCTGTCAATCCGTTGATTTCCAATTGCGTAATGTTGCTGTTGAGCCTATAGAACTGCTGTAAGGTCTGCAATGGGTCGCTGTCGATTTCGAGAATCAGGAAATTCTGGTATCGGCTTGGCATCTTGTTGTTGATTTTAAAGAAGAAACAAGGCTTTTCTAAAAGGAAACCGTTGATGTTGAGGTAATTGAGAAAAATCTCCTTCGACAAGTCGGCAGTGGTCATCAGCTTGATGTTGGTGTTGATGAGGTCGAGTTGCTCGTCCGTCAAGGTTGGCTCAAGGTAACTCAATGTGTCGTGAAAAGTGTTGCTTTTGCGGCTCATCTCCTGCATCACTTTAGGCAAGTAGAAGAAGTCGCGATTGCTGTCTTTCAACAAGTTGCAAATTGCATCGTATTCCTGTTCAATCTTTGCGTTGACATTCGTGTCGTAGGCCGATTCAACGTAGAGCACGGCGTTTTGGGTGTCGAAAGCGAGATTAGGAATGGAAACGAGATTGGCGTGAATGTCTTGTGTTTCAGGCAAATCAATCTGAATGGAAAGCAACATGGCGCTGATGAGTAGCGATTCATTGGGGTCGAGGCTGTCATCTGACAACGAAAGCTGCTGCAGAATTTTCAGAATGGCCATTTTCTCTACATTGCCAAGCGATTTCAGATAGAACAATGCGTTCGACAGAGAGAGGTTCGCCGACTTCTTCGTGCTTGACGCCGTGATATTCAGCACTTTGAAAACGTGTGTCAGGCAATCCATTTCGCCTTGGTTGACGATGCCGTCACTTTGGATGAGGTCGGAGAGGACTTTAGCCAATGCCGTCTTGTGTGTTTCCTTGAATTTCATCTTTCTAATTTTGGGTTGCAACCTTGCAACCTCCTTGGTTGTTATAAAAGTGTTATATTTTTGCAAAATTATATTTTTATTGGAAACGATAGGTAAAAATCGATTCATTATGGAACAAAATTACAAAAACGGCTTGAATCAGGAACAGGTGGAAGAGAGCCGGCGCAAGTTTGGCGACAACGTGCTGACCGAACCTGAAAAAGAACCTTTGTGGCGACAGTTTCTGGAAAAATTTCAAGACCCGATAATCCGTATCTTGTTGATTGCTTTATGTTTGTCAGTTGCAGTTTCGCTTTATCAACTGTTTGCGGGAAGCGAAAGCTGGACGGTTTTGCTGGAACCTTTGGGCGTGTTTTTGGCCGTCATGCTGGCTACTTGTGTCGGTTTTGTTTTTGAAGTGAGTGCGAATAAGAAATTCGATTTGCTGAATCTGTCCAACGATGAACGCAAGGTGACCGTCATGCGAAACGGCATGATTAATCAGATTGAGCGCAAAAATGTCGTGGTTGGCGATACGGTCATCATTGAAACGGGCGATGAAATTCCGGCAGATGGCATCTTGATGGAAGCCATTTCGCTGCAAGTGAACGAATCGGATCTGACCGGTGAGCCTGTGGCAAGAAAGACCACAAATCCCGCTGAATTCAAGGAAGATGCCACCTATCCGTCCAATTATGTTTGCCGTGGCTGTACGGTCACCGATGGGCACGGCATTTTTGTTGTCGAAAAGGTGGGCGATGCTACGGAATGGGGTAAGGTTTACCGCGGTGCGCAAATCGAAAACAATGTAAAAACGCCTCTGAATGAACAACTTGACCGATTAGGCGATTTGATTACAAAAGCAAGTTACATCATTGCCGGACTGATTATCATTATGCGTCTAATGATGTATTTCGTTTTTGGCGACCATGCCGGATTCGACTGGATGGATTTTGCACGTTTCACACTGAACACCTTGATGATAGCCGTCACGGTGATTGTGGTTGCCGTGCCTGAAGGCCTGCCGATGAGCGTCACCTTGAGCCTTGCCTTGAGCATGAAACGCATGTTGGAGACTAACAATCTGGTACGTAAAATGCACGCTTGCGAGACTATGGGAGCCGCTACCGTCATTTGTACCGACAAAACCGGCACGCTGACCAAAAACCAGATGCATGTGCGCGATTTCATCATTTACGGACTGAAAAACAACGAGTTGGATGAATCGGATATTTCCCATTTGATTAAGGAAGGTATCGCACTCAACTCTACGGCTTTCCTTGATTTCTCCGATGGCAAAAAGGCAAAGAGTGTGGGAAATCCAACCGAAGCGGCTTTGTTGCTTTGGCTTTTCAAAAACAATGTGGATTACATTGAAATCCGTGATAATGCACAAATTGTCAAACAGTTACCATTCTCAACGAAACACAAATACATGGCTACGGTGGTCAGGACGGATGTGCCGAATAAAAACATTCTTTATGTAAAAGGTGCGCCTGAAATCATGATTCGACATAGCTTGACGATTATATCGGAAGAAGGTATTCAGCCGTTTGAAAAATACCGTCAACAAATTGAAAGTCAGCTTTTAGGCTATCAGAACCAGGCCATGCGCACTTTGGGTTTTGCCTATAGGTATGTTACGGATGCGGAAGTCGATGAGGTGCTGGATGATGAAAAAATGTGTTCATACGAACTGACGTTTTTGGGCATTGCCGCCATTTCCGACCCGATTCGCGACGATGTGGCCGAGGCTATCAGCGACTGCACCGATGCTGGCATTGCCGTCAAGATTGTGACGGGCGACACGCCAGCTACGGCAAAGGAAATCAGCAGACAGATTGGCTTGTGGAAAGAAACCGACACGGAAGAAGTCAACCATATTTCGGGCAAGGAATTCGGTTTCCTGACCGATGAGGAATTGCTGGATAGGGTGGAGAACATAAAAATCATGTCGCGTGCCCGCCCGATGGACAAGGAACGTTTGGTGAGACTCTTACAGCAAAAAGGTCAGGTTGTGGCAGTTACGGGCGATGGCACCAACGATGCACCCGCCTTGAACACGGCTCAAATCGGTCTTTCGATGGGCGACGGAACCTCAGTAGCCAAGGAAGCCAGCGACATCACCATTCTGGACAATTCCTTCAAGAGCATCGCCCGTGCCGTGACTTGGGGCCGATCCTTGTATCTTAACATTCAGCGTTTTATACTCTTCCAGATGACCATCAACGTGGCGGCTTGCCTGATTGTGCTGATAGGCGCATTGCTGGGCACCGAGTCACCTTTGACCGTGACGCAAATGCTGTGGGTCAACCTGATTATGGATACTTTCGCTGCCATGGCTCTGGCTTCGCTGCCGCCTGAAAACGATGTGATGAAGGAAAAACCGCGTTCACGCAACGACTACATCATTTCAAAGCCAATGGCGCGTCGCATTTTTGGCGTGGGCTTCTTCTTCGTGATTGTGCTTTTCGGTTTCATCCAGTATTTCAAGCATTGCGACATCACATCGCTGAGCCAGTTCAGTTTGGGAGGCTATTGCTCCAATTTCTTCAATTTCAGCCATGTCAATGAAGGTCTTTCGCCTTACGAATTGTCGCTGTTTTTCACCATTTTTGTTTTCATGCAGTTTTGGAATATCTTCAATGCCAAAGCTTTTCATTCCAAGGGTTCGGCATTTCATGGCTTTTTCTCCAAATCGATGCCTAAAGGTTTCATTTGCACTTTGCTGATTATTTTGGTTGGACAAATCCTGATTGTCACTTTCGGCGGCGAGATGTTCAACGTGGTTCCGCTGCAAATCGGCGACTGGCTGCGCATTGTGCTTTGGTCATCGGCAATCCTTTGGGCTGGAGAAATTGAAAGATTGGTGAAAGTTGCCTTTGGCCGTTAGCCATTAACTAAAGGCCAAAATCAACATTTTGAAGCGGATAAACTCCAATTGCCAAAAAATTCTTACTTTTGCGGGTTGAAATTAAAAGAATGAAAAAATGAAGAAACATTTGAGATTGATTGCACTCTGCTGTTTTGCAGGACTGCTTTTCACTTCGTGTGATAATGGAAATAAAAAAATCATCGGCACATGGATTCAGCCGAAAGATGAAATGAGCATCATTGACGAACAGGGCTTTACGCTTCTTGAAGATGGTGAAGTGTTAGATATAAACAATGGTTACTACAACTATCAGAGCTGGGAAAAAACGGGCGAGAAGCTTATCCTGAAAGGCGCTTACACGGGCACCAATCCTCACGAATTTTGCGACACAATGAATATCAAGGAAGTCACCGACGAACACCTGATTCTCGAACAGGGCGGCTATGAAGTGACTTACGTAAGAAAATGATTTCTTATAGAAAAACTGAATGTCAGCGTACTGCGGTTACTCTGTGGTGCGCTGTTTTTGTTTATTCCAAAGCCTTTAATTCTTCTCCGATGAGCGTGGCGGCAAAACGCACCAGTTCAACGCAAGGACGTTTCTTGTAATAGTTTTCGGCGCGGGCTTCTGACTGAGGGCTTTCTTGCTTGACATTCAGCTTCAACAGTTCTCGGCAAATGATGCTTCCGTTCTTTTCACGAAAATGTTCTGCAAGTTTTTGGACTAAAGCATAATTGCGCGTTTTGCTTTTCATGTCGGTTGGATTGTCGGCTGGAATGGCCAAGCCTACAATCATAAACATTCCGGTCGCAGTGCCGCACACTTCGCGTAAGCGTCCCATTCCGCCTCCAAAGGGAGCAGCGATGCGAGCAGCTGTCTGCAAATCCATTTCAAATAAATCGGCGTAGGCCAAAAGGACAGATTGGGCACAATTGTATCCGCTTTTAAAATAGGCAACCGCTTGTTTTGCCCTTTCTTCTATGTCAATGTTTTTGTAGTTCATGGCTACAGTAAGAACATCAAAAGGGAATGTCTGTTTTAACTTTTATAGACTTAATATCCGTTCAATATCCTCTTTGCTCAGGCCGGTAATGTCGGCAATATCGTCGAAAGGATAGCCTTTGGCTTTCATTTTGCGTGCGTTGACAATGTTTGTTTCTTTTTTTCCTTCAACTCTTCCTTCAGCTAAACCTTCCATTTTCCCCTTGCTGAAAGAAGTGTCCATGGAGTTCTTCAAGTCGCGGTAAATCTTCACGCTGTCCTCGTATTCCAAAACTTCCTCGGGCGTGAACCTGGCTATTTCGGCTTGCTCGAAGAGTTTTTTGAAAACCTGCTCCTGCAAGGCGGCGGGGCGGTCGAAAAGGCGTGTGAGGTTCTTCAGGACGAAGAACCACTTGTCAAGCATTCCGTCAAGTTCGTCCTCGGTCTTGTCGAACTTCGGCATTTCGAGGTAAATAAAAGTCAGTTTGTCGTAAAAGACATGCTTGTCGTCTTTATCCATGAGCTTCACCTCGTGATGGAAACAATTGGTTGCGTACTCGTCTTCGGGAAACACGAAATTCAGGATTCCGACGGTGTAGACGCTTTTCAGCTCAAAGTTCCAGTCGGCACCACGCTGCCCTTGCTGCTGGATGGGAAAAGATGCGTAGAACACGCTGCGGTCTTTGAAGAAGGCCTGCTCGGTTTTCTGCATTTCCACGATGATTTTCTCGCCCTTTTCGGTTTCACAATACACATCGAATATGGCTCGGCGGCTTCCGAAAGTGCTCAGTTGCTCGTTGGGCAGGAAAGTGATGTCGGTGACGACTTCTTCGCCACGGAACAGTGCGTTCAGGAAGCTGATGAGCAGATCCTTGTTCATCTCGGTTCCGAACAGTTTCTTGAAGCCGAAATCGGTATAGGGGTTGATGTAGCGTTCTCTTTGCTGTTCAATCATGGCGATGTTTTTTACTGGAACGATATTTTGTTTCGATGAAATTTTCAAATGCAAAGTTATACATTTTTCAGGACAATAGGTAGAAAAAAGGAAAAAATCGTATTTTTGCACCCAAATGAAAAACATACGCAATTTCTGTATCATTGCTCACATCGACCACGGCAAATCGACCTTGGCCGACCGCTTGCTTGAGCTTACCCACACGCTGAGCGACAAGGAACTTGTCAATCAGGTGCTTGACGACATGGATTTGGAACGCGAACGCGGCATCACCATCAAGAGCCACGCCATCCAAATGAAATATAACCGCGACGGGCAGGAGTACATCCTTAACTTGATTGACACCCCCGGCCACGTCGATTTTTCATACGAGGTGTCGCGCTCCATTGCAGCTTGCGAAGGCGCACTGCTTGTGGTGGATGCAACGCAAGGCATTCAGGCACAGACTATTTCAAACCTATATCTGGCTTTGGAACACGACCTTGAAATTATTCCCGTGATGAACAAAATCGACATGGACAGTGCCATGATTGATGTCGTGGAAGACCAAATGGTGGATATGTTGGGCTGCAAACCTGAGGAAATCCTGAAGGTGAGTGCCCGCACGGGCGAAGGTGTTCCGGCTGTCTTGGATGCCATCGTCGACCGTATTCCGGCTCCCGTTGGCGACCCCGATGCGCCGCTTCAAGCCTTGATTTTCGACTCGGTTTTCAATTCGTTCCGTGGCATCATCGCCTATTTCCGTGTGATGAACGGCACCATGCGTACCAACGATTTAGTGAAATTCTTCGCCACTGGCAAGGAATACAATGCCGATGAAATCGGTGTGCTGCAACTGAAACAGGTTCCGAGAGACTATCTTTCGGCTGGCGATGTCGGCTACATCATTTCGGGTATCAAGACATCGAAGGAAGTGAAGGTGGGCGATACCATCACGCACGTCGAAAGGCCTTGCGCCGATCCGGTTGCGGGTTTTGAAAATGTGAAGCCGATGCTGTTTGCGGGTATCTATCCCGTCGATGCTGACGATTACGAAGAGTTGCGTGCATCGTTGGAAAAACTGCAATTGAACGATGCTTCCTTGGTTTGGGAACCTGAATCATCAGCGGCTTTGGGTTTTGGTTTCCGTTGCGGTTTCTTGGGTTTGCTGCACATGGAAATCGTGCAGGAACGCCTTGACCGTGAGTTCAATATGGATGTCATCACGACTGTGCCTAACGTCTCGTTCAAGTGCTTTATGACTGATGGTAATATGGTCGAGGTACACAATCCGAGCGGTTTGCCCGAAATCACTAAGATTCATCATACCGAGGAACCTTATATCATTGCGCAGATTATTTCGAAAAATGATTTTGTCGGCCCGATTATGACGCTTTGCATTGAGCGCCGTGGCGTGATGAAGAATCAGGTCTATCTCTCCACCGACCGTGTGGAACTGACTTTCGAAATGCCGTTGAGCGAAATCGTGTTCGACTTTTACGATAAACTGAAATCCATTTCAAAAGGCTATGCATCCTTCGATTACCATATTGCTGGTTATCAGGAAGCCAATCTTGTGAAATTGGACATTATGCTGAATGGCGAATCGGTCGATGCTTTGTCGACGCTCATTCACCGTGACCATGCTTATGATTTTGGTCGCCGCATGTGCGAAAAACTGAAGGAACTGATTCCTCGACACCAGTTCGATATTGCCATTCAGGCGGCCATCGGTGCGAAAATCATTGCCCGCGAAACCGTGCGTCAGGTACGTAAGGATGTGACGGCGAAGTGCTATGGCGGTGACGTTTCGCGTAAACGCAAACTGCTTGAAAAACAAAAGGCTGGCAAGAAACGTATGCGTCAAATCGGCAACGTGGAAGTGCCGCAGTCGGCTTTCCTTGCTGTGCTGAAATTGGACTAAACTAATCGGTCTTTATGCCGTTTTTGAAAATATAACCCCGTCATTGATTAACATGGTATTTATATATACTGATAACGAAAAAAAAGCTACTGGCTTTTGGCTTCTTGCTACTGGCATTTTGGCTCAATAATAAGGAAATAATTCAAAGTTAAATGATTAAGTGAGCCAATAGCCAAAGGCTAAAAGCCAAAAGCGTTTTCTGAAAATGTAATATAATTGCCAAAAAAGATTTATCCATCACTGATTGAAATGAACAACGAACTGCTTTATCAAATTGCCTTGACCTTGCTTCCTGGCGTTGGCGACATTGTCGGGAAGAAATTTGTCGCTTATTGCGGCAGTGCCGAGGCCATTTTCAAGGAAACGAAAAAGTCACTTGAAAAGATTTCCGGAATGCGCGAAGTCACTATTGAAGCTATCACTTCTAAGAAAGATGTGTTGGCACGTGCCGAAAAGGAAATCCGTTTCATCGAAGATAACCATGTACAGCCTTTGTTTTATCTCGATGCCGACTATCCGCACCGTTTGTTGCAGTGCGACGACAGTCCGCTGATGCTATATTATAAAGGTAATGCCAATCTGAACGCAAATCGTGTGGTCGCCATTGTCGGCACGCGCAACATCACCGAATACGGAAAGGAAAACTGCCAGCAACTGATTGAGGACTTGAAGCAGGATGATGTGATGATTGTCAGTGGTTTGGCCTATGGCGTAGACTCTTGCGCACATCGTGCTTCGGTGAAAAACGGCATCCCGACTGTAGGTGTCATGGGTTGCGGCTTGCAGATGGTTTATCCATCAGCGAACAAGCAGATTGCCGAGGAAATGCAGCAAAATGGCGGCATTTTGACAGAATGTATGAGTGGCACCCAACCCGACCGCGAGAATTTTCCGCGACGCAACCGCATCATTGCAGGCATGGCTGATGCCGTGGTCGTCATTGAGTCGGCCTTGAAAGGCGGTTCGCTGATAACGGCGGATTTGGCCAATACCTATAACCGCGATGTTTTTGCCTATCCGGGTCGTGTAATGGACATCTTCTGCCAAGGCTGTAACTATCTGATTCGCACCAACCGAGCCCATCTCATGGAAAGCGTCACCAATCTGCGTTATGTGATGCGTTGGGATGTGCCGCAAAAAGCAGAAGAGCGTCAGACCTCGATTTTCCGTGAGTTCACTGATGAGGAAAAAATGATTATGGATTGTTTCGGCGACAGCAGTATTGTCAGTCTGGACGATATCATCGTGAAGACGGAATTGCCGACAACGAAAATCGCCTCATTATTGTTGAATCTGGAATTCGATGGCGTGCTGATGGCAATGCCGGGGAAAAGGTATCAGAGGGGAATTTAAGATTTGAGGAATTTAATCGGGCGATTTTCTGCAAATAATTTTGTTTGTATCAAAAAAATAGCAGTAATTTTGCGCAAATTCTAAAAAGGAAAGAGATGCCGATAATGATTCCAATTCAAGTTCAAGTACCTCCTACATGCATGATTAATGTTGAGGAACTACAATCTCAAATAACAGAATATGCGCAGTCGCTGGTAGATGATGCTGTCAAAGCCCATCGCAAAGTATATTTAGCAGCGGAGTTGGCTTCGCACACCTGTTCCCCTGAGGAATTACGCGATGACTTGATAACCCGAGTGAAGGCTCATTTCCATTCTGAAGCATGAAAGTCATTATTGAAGCGCAAGTCCAGCAAAGCCTGCGCCAATTTTATGATGCATCTCTAAGATTACACCCTTCGTTAGACGAAACAACGGTAACAAATAAGATTATCCGTTTGTACGAAGCAATAAATAGTCTCCGCTTGTTTCCATATAAACATCCTGTGTCCACTTTTAATCGTACATGGATTTCCATCGGCTATCGGGATTTAGTGGTGGAAGATATTCATATCGCATACGAAATAGCTGAATTTGAGGATGGGGAAGCCTTTGTCCATGTGGTAGATGCTGAACATAGCTTGTTGCATCATGACTAATTATGGTCTCAAATTTCTGGAATACGAGGTTTAAGGATTGAATCCGAGTCACTTATACAAAACCAAAAATATATGTTCGGTAAAGTAATCAAATCAACGGGAAGTTGGTATATCGTTCTGGATGAGAACGGTAGGCAATGGGAATGTCGTTTGCGTGGCAAAATCCGTTTGGACGGATTGCGTTCGACGAATCCTGTTGCGGTGGGCGATAATGTGGTTTTTGAGCAGGAACCTGGCAAGGAAACCGGCGTCATCAAAAGCATACAGGAACGTAACAATGTGATTGTCCGCAAATCGGTCAATCTCAGCAAGGCATCGCATATCATTGCTTCCAATGTCGATTTGGCCATTGTGGTCGCTACCATTGCCGAACCGCGCACATCCACGGGCTTCATCGACCGTTTTTTGGTAACAGCCGAAGCCTATCACATTCCTTGTGCATTGATTTTCAACAAGTGCGACCTTTATTCCGAAGAGCAGATTGAAGACATGTGTGTGCTGATGGAATATTATCAGGAATTAGGTTACACCTCGTTTGGCGTTTCGGCCAAAACGGGTTTCCAAATCGAAGAGTTGCGTGCCTTGATGAAAGATAAAATCTGTCTGTTTTCAGGTCATTCGGGCGTTGGTAAATCGGCTTTGGTGAAGGCCTTGGATCCTTCGCTTGATGTACGAATCGGTGCCATTTCCGATGTGCATCACAAGGGCAAGCACACGACCACTTTTGCCGAAATGCACCATCTCGATTTTGGAGCCTGGATAGTTGATACGCCTGGCATTAAGGAGTTTGTGCTTTACGATTTGGAGAAGGAGACTCTTGCCCAGCGTTTCCCAGAAATGCGAAACCTGATGAGCGAATGCCGCTTCACAAACTGCACGCATACCCACGAACCAGGCTGCGCCGTGAAAGCCGCTGTCGAAAATGGCGACATCGCCGACTGGCGTTATGTCAACTACATCCGCATGATGAATGACGAAGATCACGATTCCATGAAAACGGAAGAAGAATAGTTAATTCACATCAATTCATGAATAATTTGTGGCATTTTACGTTTGACAAGAAAACAATTGCTACGTTGAAATACGTTACAACTTATTTTTAAACGTCACTTATTTGTATAACGAGAAAAAGCCTTGACCAATGGTCAAGGCTTTTTTTTATGCAAAGAAAACAGATTCAAATCAATTTGGAGAAAATAACTGATGACTTCCTCATTTTGTCTTCACCAATTTCACTGTCTGGCTGCCCACTTCCGAACTAACATTGATGAAGTAAACGCCAGCACCCAATTCATTGAGGCAGCTTTCCAACGAGGTATGATTCAAGCCGTTGAAATGACGAGCGAAAACGAAACGACCGGTGTAATCGTAAACACTAAGTTCCGCCTCAGCACCTTCCTTCAATGCCACTCTCACGTTGCCAAAAGAAGGATTCGGGTAAACACTGATGATTTCCGAAACCTCGCTTGGCAATTCATGGACAGGCAAAATATCCAGACCTTTCACAAAATCAGGAATGCCATAACCATATTGATATTCAATAGTATCTGGATTTTCAGCATGGTCAGAACAGTTTCGCACGGCATCACGAATTTCGGCAGCCGTCGCATTCGGGAATGCCTGCCAGAAACAAGTCACCATACCTGCCATGACAGGGCAAGAAAACGAAGTGCCGCTTCCATGATAGTAACCGCCATCGGAACTGGCAACATAAGTATCGTATCCCATAGCCATCACATCCGGCTTGATGCGGCCATCGTAGGTAGGTCCGACGGAACTGAAAAACGCACGGTTGCCATTTTCATCGACTGCACCAATCGTAAGCACGCCATCAGAATCAGCGGGAACGCCCAAAGTACATACACCATCGCCTTCATTGCCAGCCGAATTCAGGCAAACCATGCCACGGGTTGCAGCAATGTTGGCGCCAATGGTCATCGGAGCGGTTTGGCCATCATAATGTTCAAAAGGATGACTCCACTGAGTCATGTCGAAATCAATGTAACCCAAGGAAGTTGAACACACATCTACACCAAGGCTATCGGCGTATTCAGCACCCGAAACCCAGTTGTATTCCTCGATAATGTTTTCCTGATTGCCGTCTTCTGTATGAATCAGATAATAGGAAGCCTTTGGAGCCGTCCCGACAAAAGTCTGCGGTTCGTAACCGCCCATTGTGCTGAGGCAAGCCGTGCCATGCGCACTTTGGGTATAGACCGAAGTGCATCCAAACACAAATTCGCGCGTGCCCAACAGACGGCCTTCATCCCTCATGTTGTCGAAAGCGTGATGCTGATCTGCGCCAACGAAACCGCCGTCCAAAATGGCAATGACCATGCCCTCGCCTTGATATCCGCTATCGTGCAAAGCAATGCCGTTCAACTGGTTGATTTGCGTATAAGCACCGCCATAATAACCTCGCGTCGGATTCTCAACAGGCGAAAACTGCATTTCCTTGGCCAGCCAACGTTCTTTCATGCGCTGGGCTTCAGGATTATTGACACAAGCCCTTGCGGTTTCAACAAATTCAAGAGCCTTGACAGCTTCAAGCACATCAGGATTGGTGATTCTTACCGTCACGCCATTCAGCCATTTCGATGGATTGACAAGTTCAGCGCCACAATCGGCCACAGCCTGCAAATACTGCGGATTGACGGGAATATCGTATTCATCAATTGCAATTCCTTGATTGGCACGGCGTTGCAAAGCCCTTGGGCTTAAATAGGCCTCAGGATTATCAATGGAATAAGGCGAGTTATTCTTGTCGGTGAACTGAATCCAATAGAAATTCGGTGCAATTTGTGCATTGGCCATGAATGCAATTCCTATAAAAAGGAGTAAAAAAGACAGTCTTCTCATTGCTACATTATTTAATTAGGTGCAAAAATACATTATTCTTCAATCCGTAGTAACAATAAATTAAAAGTTGAGCAATTCTAACACATATCAATATCGTTTTTATAAACACGAATCCCCACAAATTAAACATGAATTACCATAAATTAAACTGATACATAGGTGATTATAATTTTCGTTTCATTTACGACAATTTGATCAGCGAAGCGAAAAAACAGCAATTATCGTTACAGGTTGTTTTTTAATTATCACATAATTCAGCATTATTGATTATTTTTGCCGAAAATTTCAGTCATGCGTATCGACATCATCGCCATATTTCCCGAAATGTTTGAAGGTCCCTTCACCGAATCCATCATCAAACGCGCCGTCAACAAAGGCATTGTTGAAATCGGGTTGCACAACCTGCGCGACTACAGCACCGACAAACACCACAAGGTGGACGACTATTCCTTTGCCGCCGGAGCCGGCATGGTGATGATGATTGAGCCTGTCGACAACTGCATCAGCCAATTGAAAGCCAAGCGCAACTACGACGAGGTGATTTACATGAGTCCCGACGGCGAACTGCTGAACCAGCCATTGTGCAACCAGCTTTCAATGAAAGAAAACCTCATCATTCTTTGCGGCCATTACAAAGGCATCGATGAGCGCATACGCGAGCACCTGATTACCAAGGAAATATCCATCGGCAACTACGTTCTTTCGGGAGGCGAATTGGGTGCAGCCGTCTTGGTTGACAGCCTCGTGCGACTGATTCCCGGTGCCTTGAATGACGAGACCTCTGCCCTATCCGACTCATTCCAAGACGGTTTGGTATCGCCGCCCGTCTACACACGGCCACGCGAATACAAAGGCTGGGATGTGCCAGAAATTCTGCTTTCGGGCAACGACTTGAAAATCCAAGAATGGAAATTGGAACAAGCCTTGCAACGCACCAAGGAACGCCGCCCCGAAATGTACGAAATTTTCAAAAAAAGCAATTTATAAGTGTTTGTATTCAAATAATTTGTATATTTGCACCCGTTTTTGGACGAAAAATATACAAAATACATATACAATGAGCAAGAATGCACTAATCCAATTCGTTGAAGATCAGATTACTGTAAAAGATTTTCCGAAGTTTAGACCAGGTGACACCATCACCGTAACTTACAAGATTGTCGAAGGCGACAAGAGCCGTCTTCAGAAGTTCCAAGGCATCGTTTTGAAGCGTAGCGGCTGCGGTAAAACTGCAACTTTCACGGTTCGTAAGATTGCCGCCAACGGTATCGGCGTTGAAAGATGCTTCCCAATCGCTACACCTATGATTGAGAACATCGAGCTGAACAAGGAAGGCGTTGTCCGCAGAGCACGTATCTATTACCTCAGAGGTCTCCGTGGTAAGAAAGCCAGAATCAAGGAAGCACGCCGCTAATTGGTTCTCACAATTCATCAACACAAAAACAAGCCCCGAAAAATCGGGGCTTGTTTTTTTTGAAAAAATAGCCTATTTTTGCCCCCACATATTAAGTAACAATAAAATAATAAGCAAGTGGTCAAAATTAAACTGCAACACAAATAGGTTATCGGTTTTCAATTATCAGTTGTCGGTTATCAGTTATCAGTCAGTAAATTGTACAAATGCCCAAAGCGTCCAAATGTCTAAGTGTCCAAATGTCTAAATGTCCAAATGTCTAAGCGTCCGAATAACCCATAACCCAAAATTCAAAATGTAAACTAAATTTGAACAAGCACTTAAATTGAGATAATTCTAATACATATCAATATCGTTTTTACAAACACAAACTCCCATAAATTAAACTGATATACAGACGACTATAATTTTCGATAATTTGTTCAGCGAAGCGAAAAAACAGTTGTTTTCGTTACTGGTTATTTTTTAATTATCACAAAAGCCATGAGTTATTACACAAAGAAGAAAAAAGGATACAACTGGTACAAAAAACCAGTCATGCTGCTTATTTACCGCCTTGCCGCAGTCCTGCTGCTATTCAGTTTCTGCCGCTGGATGCTTTATTTGCTCAACACATCGTTTTTCCCCAACCTTCACCTCTTTGAATCGCTCCGACTCTACGGATGCGGCTTACGTTTCGACCTGATTGTCCTCGCCTACCTGAACATTCCCGTCATACTGTACTACACGCTTCCTTTTTCATGGATAAGCAATCGTAAACCACAGTTAATCATCGACATATACTATGTTTTTGTCAACAGCGTAGCCGTCACACTCAACCTTGTCGACAGCATCTATTTCCGCTTCATCGGCAAGCGCATGACCTCCGAGCTGTTTCAGTTTTTCGGCGACAAGGACGAAAACATCAGTGGCATCATCGGGCAATTGGCCATCGATTACTGGTATATGGTGCTTTTCAGCATCTTATCCATCATGCTCATCATTGTCATTTCAAAAATCACGAGAATAAGAAAAGACGAAAACACGAGCAAAAAAGGTTGGATTATATGGCAATGTGCCAGTCTACTCATTATGGCTCCGCTGACCGTTATGGGCTGCCGTGGCGGAACACAAAAGAAACCGCTCAAAATGATTGATGCGCTGCAATATACTGAGCCTCATCATGTTCCGATTGTACTTAACACACCTTTCACCATCGCCAAAGGCGGCAAAAGCCAAACGCTTCAGGAGCTTCATCTCGTTGAAAATTCGACTTACGAACCCATCATCGGCATCAACGCACCGACACGATTTATCACGCCTGACAATGAAAACGACTCCATTCCCGACAATGTGGTGCTTATCATTCTTGAAAGTTTCGGTCAGGAGATGATTGGCTACTATAATCCGGATCATGCCAACCACCTCACACCATTCTTGGATTCGCTGCTGCAACAAAGCCTCACATTCGACGGACGCGCCAACGGACGCCGTTCCATCGAGTCGCTGCCAAGCATCCTTTCAGGCTTGCCTTCGCTGATGGAAGTCGACTTCCCCACTTCTTCCTATTTCGGAAACGATTTGCATGGTTTCGGTGACAACCTGAAAGCGCATGGTTACCAGACCTCGATTTTCCACGGCGGAAACAACGGCACCATGAATTTCGACGTTTTCTCACAACATGTTGGTTTTGACCATTATTATGGCAGAACCGAATATGACAACGATGCCGACTACGACAACAAATGGGGCATTTTCGACGGACCTTTCCTTCAATACTTCGCCAACAATTTAGACACGATTTCACAGCCATTTGCTGCCATCGTCTACACGCTTTCGTCGCATCATCCTTTCAATCTGCCAGCTGGTTTTGTCTTACCTTCAGACGTTTACAACTGGAGCAGCTTTGAAAAGACCGTCTATTACACCGACAGCGCCCTTCGCGATTTCTTCAAGACCGCAGCCACGAAAGAATGGTATGACAACACCCTGTTCGTCATCACCGCCGATCATGCCAACACCGAACATTACGACGACGCCTTCAATAGCGTTTGGGGCATGTATGCCGTCCCGATTGCATTTTACTATCCAGGCAAAATTGCGCCAAACCGCACCGACGAAATGGCCCAGCAAACCGACATTGGCGCAAGCATCTTATCGGCACTTACCGTGACCGACACCATTTTCAGCTTTGGCCGCAACCTTTTCGACACCTTGCAACAACCCGCATGGATTACTTTCATCAACCAGACCTATCAATTCAGCGATGGGCATTATCTGATTCAATCGGACGGGCAACAGGCAGTTGGCGTTTTCAATCTTGACCAAGACAAGAACGTGGAGAACAACATCATCGGCCACATCCAATGTCCCGACCTTCATCTAAAACTGCAAGAACAATTGCAATCGTACAACAACCGAATGATAAACAACAAACTGACTTATGAGCAAGCAACGGATTCGATTCATAATCAACCCAATATCGGGGAAAGTGAGAAAGAAGAACCTTCCAGATAAAATCGCTGAGAACATCGACAAAGACCGATTCGACTACGAAATAAAGTATTCGGAATATGCAGGCCATGCCAAAGTTTTAGCCAAGGAAGCTGTTGACGAACAATTCGACATTGTTGTTGCCGCCGGTGGCGATGGCAGCATCAATGAAATCGGTGTGCCATTGATTGGAACCGATGTCGCCTTGGGCATCATTCCATGCGGTTCGGGCAATGGATTTTCGCATCACGTTGATTTACCATTAAATGCAGTGAAAGCCATCAAGGTTCTCAATGAAGGCCAAAGGCACAAGGTTGACACCGTGACGGTAAACGGCATTCCTTTCATCAGCATTGCGGGAACCGGATTCGACGCAAAGATTGCCGAAGATTACGCCAACGACCCTCGACGTGGTTTCGACACTTATTTTAAATATATCATCAGGAATTACATCACCTACCGCGAGCAGAACTACACCATCATCATGCCAGAGCAGACCATCCAGACAAAAGCCATGTTCATTTCGTTTGCCAACTCCAACGAGCAAGGCTACAACATCCCGATTTCGCCTCACGCCAGTCTGCAAGACGGCAAAGTCGACCTTTGCGTCGTGCGCAAGCCCAATCCATTGGAACTTCCCATCATGGGCGGCTTCATGATTGACAAAAAGATGGACAAAGCACCGAAAGTCGACATTTACCAGACTTCAGAAGCCAAAATCATCAGGGAAAAGGCCGAAGTCATCAATATTGACGGCGAATCCATCATGACGGAAAAAGACCTTGAAATAATCGTTAAACCATTTAGCCTCAACATTATAGCATGAAACATAAAGCCAACAAGGACGGCATAGTCTACTCCACCAATCCCGATTTCGTCTTCGATGAGGAAGAAGAAACCATCACCTTGGAACCTGCCAAGCAAAACCTGCGCGTCATGCTCGACAAAAAACAACGCGCCGGCAAAAAAGTTACTTTAGTGACTGGTTTTCAAGGCTCTGATTTCGATTTGGCAGCGTTGGGCAAGGAACTGAAAACAGCCTGCGGCGTGGGCGGCAGCGTGAAAGACGGCGAAATCATCATTCAGGGCGATTTCAGGGAAAGGATAATCAACATTTTGATTCAGAAAGGATTTACAAAAACAAAAATCAGTGGATAACCATGATTGAAAAATACATCGAAATACTAAAGTCAATCGGTACACATTTCCATTTTAGTGCTGACGCATCACTTGCCATCGCCGAAGGATTAGCTTTTGTTTCTTTGCTCGCTCTAAGCGTTTTACTTACGTTTGGTGCCCGATTATTCATCAAGAAAACAGTCTACAAAATCATTAAGAAATCCAGTTCAAAATACGATGACCTGCTGATAGACAGCAAGATTCTGCTCCGTTTCTGCCTGCTCATTCCCGCCATTCTGATCAAGCATTTCGGCATCGACTGCCTTCCTGATTTTCACTTGACATTAAACGGTTTTCTTTATCTGTTCCGCATCTACGAAGTCATCATCTACACCCTTGTCCTCGATGCCTTGGTGAATACAGGAGCCGATTTCTACAACACTTTCAACGGCTCAAAAGCCAAGGCGAAACCCATCAAAAGCCTTGTCCAGGTCCTGAAAATCATTCTTTACATCATTTGCGTACTGCTCGTGATTGCCATCCTTTTGGGCAAGGACATCAAGACGATTGTCATCGGATTAGGCACTTTGTCGGCTGTCCTGATGCTGGTTTTCCAAAGTCCGATATTGGGCTTTGTCGGAACCATACAGATGATGTCAAACGACATGCTTCGCATCGGCGATTGGATTGTCATGGGCAATGCCGACGGCAATGTCCTTGAAATCAACCTCACGACGGTGAAAGTCCAAAACTGGGACAACACCATCACCACAATCCCGACCAGCACCATGGTCACCAACCAGTTCACCAACTGGCGCGGCATGTCGGAAAGCGACGGACGACAAATCAAACGCAGCATCAACATCGACATCAACACCATCAAGTTCTGCACGCCCGAGATGATTGAGAAATACAAAAAATACTCACTCATAGCCCCTTACCTCGAAGCACGCGAAAAAGAAATCCTCGAATACAACGAAGCCAACCGCATCGACACAAGCCAAATCATCAACGGAAGACAGCAAACCAACCTCGGCATTTTCAGGGCTTACCTGCGCGAATACATCAACCACAATCCAAACATCAACCACGATATGACCATGATTGTGAGACAATTGCAACCCACAGAATATGGCGTTCCAATTCAGATTTACGTTTTCAGCAACAAAAAGGCTTGGGTCGATTACGAAAACATACAAAGCGACCTTTTCGACCATATCATGGCCGCCGTTCCGATGTTCGACCTGAAAATCTACCAAAGGTCATCGTCAAACACAAACAAAGCATGAATCCAGGAAAAGAATTTACAAAACGCTACATCAAGCTGATGTTCGGTCAGCTGCGTGATGCCGATGAAGAACAAGTCCGGGACGAAATCGAGCACTGCCGCCGCCAGAACGCTCATCCCGTGCGCGTTCCGCGAAATTTCAGGGATTACTTCTCCGAAGGTATCTATCACGGCGATGGTTACGACATGCAGTATTTCTGCACGAAGCCCTATTCCGATTCGCGGAAGCTGGTGCTTTATTACCATGGCGGTGCCTGCATCTACCAGCCCGTTTTCTTCCACTGGCGTTTCATTCACGACTTGTCGCTGCGTCTACATTGCCGCGTCGTGATGTCCATTTACCCGAAATCGCCCGATTATCATTGCCAGTTTTCCAACACGCAATTATTGCATTTTTACCGCGATTGCATTCAGAACCACGATGTTGACCAAATCATTCTCATGGGTGATTCGGTCGGCGGGGCCTTTGCCTTGCTTCATGCAGAACTTTTCAAGGAAAACGGCTTCCGAAAAGCCGACAACATCGTCCTGCTCTCCCCCAGCCTCGACCTGACCTATTTGCGCGAAGCGGAGATGAAAGCCTACGAACCGATCGACCCGATGCTGAAACTCGACCGCGTGAAGATTCTGACCGACCTCTGGCGCGACGACCTGCCCGCCGACAATTACTGGGTCAGCCCGATATTCGGCGACCTGAACGGATTAGGGCGCATCTCTATTTTTGTCGGGACGCACGAAATCCTTTATCTCGATTCCGTTGCGCTAAAGGAAAAATTGGCCTCCTTGGGCGCACCATACGATTACTTCGAATACGAAGGCATGTTCCACACCTTCCCGCTCTTCCCGATTCCCGAAGGGTTCGATGCCTTGAAGAAAATCGTTGGAATTGTATTGTAGAGACATAAATCTGACATGAATCTTTCATAAATGGGTTTTCCTGCTGCGCTTGCGCTTGCGGGAAAAAGTTCGGGGCGGCAGTTGCCGCCCCGAAAAACGAAGCATTCATTCTTTCAGCCTCTCCTTTTCGTATTTCAGTTGAAGTTTTTCAGGAACTCCCAATTCTTTTTTCTTCGCAAGATATTGCTCAAAAGACATTGGGCCATAGACATCGGATGTGTTTTGATTTATTATCCAAAAATCGTGAATGGGGCTTTCTAATAACATATTCCATACGTCATTATAATTATTAGGTTCTTTTGGCCTGCCCCAATAAAATGATGTGCTGTCGAATGGTAAGGGGACGTGTTGACAATGGCCAAAAATACTATCTAACGGTTTTCTGTCTGCCAAAACAAATACAGAGTCATGGATCCAGTCATCAACATGTCCGGAAATTATAGTGCCATCTTCTGTAACAAAAAAAGGTTCCTTGCTGTCTGTTTCCTCATGAAAACTGTAAAATTTACCACGCCTTGACGGCCAATATCCCGTTCCATCAGGATAAGGCTTCGCAAACATGGTATCGCCGTTTAACAATATAATTTCATCAAACCCTTCGGCGCCTTGTTCACAAACTAGCACATCTGTTGATCTATCCCAAATACATGAGGTAAGAAAACATACAAAAAAAAGAATTAAATATATCAGACGTTTCATTTTTCTCATGGCTTTATGTAAACAGATTTGGTGAAGCGTATTTCAAAAGGGCCTCCGAAATATACGGATGGTTGGGCGTAACAAGGCATGCCTCCCATCCAATGTGTAGGAATAGGATTATTGTCAATGACAGGACCGTGAAGGAACCCAGAAATTGCAGTTCCAACATTTCTCATGGTCGTCCCTTGATTCCATTCCATATTGAAATCATACCTATCTGCCTTTATCTCATATTGATTGTCCCCTACGGGAGTCAACGTGATTTTACCAAGAGACAATGCTGACTGATCCGTCTTGCTATGGTCGAAAAGATTAACCCAATATGTTCCATCTGGATTGTCGTTAAGATCACTATATGAAATATAATCCAAATCCAACGTGGACGAATCCACCCAAAAATCTTCTCCTCCTCCAAATTGGTAATGCCACCATGATTTTGCAAGCAAATTTTTCCCAGTATGTATTTTTGCATCTTTTGGAGGATTTTCTGGTATTGTATTTTCCGCCACCAGATGCATCGCATGGTTCAGTCCGGAGGAGATAAGCCCGTTGCACAGGCCGTCCAAGAAGTCGCCGTCGGCCATGCTGGAGGCGACACCGCCCGAAAGGCCGCCTGCGGCTATAGTGGTGGTTATGCGCCAAGGCTCTGCCAACGGCAACCATGAAATGCTTAAAACGTAAGTTATGTTCGGCTTGTTGCTCATGCTTCTGCTCTTTTCCAGTGCGCTAAAATAGAAAGATTTTCTTTTCTTTGGACATAAATCTGACAAGAATCTTTCATAAATGGGTTTTCCTGCTGCGCTGCGCTTACATGAAAAGTTTTCGGGGCGGCGAATGCCGCCCCGAAATATAGCAAACTACAAATATCTGTAATGCAATACAGCTTGTTTATCGTCCAGATCAAGAACGAAATAACTAAATGAATAAGGATTTCCCTCATCTTCTACATAAAGATAATAGCCCTTGTGTTCACCTGACACAAATCTGTTTTCCAAACGAAACCCTTTAGGAATAGTATCTGGAATAGGAAATGGCAAAGCACCTTTTTCTATTAGCTCATCAACAACATTTTGAGAAATTCTTGTAAAAGAATAAACAATGCGACATTCACCATCACCAGTGGGATCCCATTCGTCATCAAATGAATCAACCGTATATTCAGATGAAGACAAATCTATTCCAAATTGGATTTTCAACAAATTTTCAGGTGTCCGTCTAACACAAGAAGAGCAAACTATAATAAGCAGAATATACACTATTTTTTTCATTTCACAAATAAATGTTTGTTATAATAGATGTTAAAACCATTTCCATTAGTTATTACGTTATATGTTCTAGTGATTATCTCTGCACTAGCACTTCTGCTACCCCAAGGCTTGGAATCGAAATCATATTTATCCATAAATCCCGAAAAATGAAGTTTTCCAGCATCATCAATTCTATATTTAATTGTAGCTTTGCCAAAAGAATACCTCAAATCATCATTTGTATCATAAAGATTAATTTCCGTTGCGTAATATCCATCTTCTCCCAATTCAGCATTTTTATAATCAATCTTACCATGGCTGACGATATCCCTAAATTGATCTTCTGTCAAAAACACATCTTTTCCTTCACCTTCCAAATAATGGTGCTTCAACTGCCAAAAATACTTTTTGCCTTCTAAGCGGACATAATCCCGTTGTTCGGCCTGAGTCTTTTTACTTCCCGGCGGGTCATCAGGCGACAAACCTTCCGCCACCAGATGCATAGCATGGTTCAGCCCTGAGCTAATGAGACCGTTGCACACGCCGTCCCAGAAGCTGCCGCCGGCCATGGTGGAGGTAACGCCTCCCGAGAGGCTGCCTGCGGCTATGGTGGCTGGTACTGCCCAATCTTCGGAAATTATCTTCGCCTTACACATGCCAACGGTCACCGAACTTATGGCGGAGCTTACCGCGCCGGAGGCGGCAAGGCCGCTACAAGCAATGTGGTATGTGTAGTTTTCCGGCATGGGTCGTATGTGTTGCGTTTCAAGCCGCTAAAGTAGCGAAAAGTTTGGAATGGATAAGTTGGAAAAGTTTTATCGGGGCGGCGGCTGCCGCCCCGAAAACAGAAAACTCATTCTATCCTCTGCTTCTTGTGGACGATCTTGTTCTCGCCAAGCCCCGTTAGGCTCCAAAGGAACTTCTGAAGCTCGTCCAAGGCAGGGTCTTCGCCTTCGCCTCGGAAGATGACGTGGTATTGGCCGTCAACGTTGGCTTCGAGGATGTTTAAATATTGTCCTTCAAAACAATCCTCTTCATCAACAATCGAAGGTTTATCAACAAGACCAATCCTATCAATCATTTCAGCAAATTTCTGATACACTTCCTTGTCTATTGGAATAATGTCACAATAGATTGGGTATTCTTCGCAATAATCCCATAGACGATAACTAAAATACATTATGGCACCCCCAATTTCATCAGGCTCAATGCGAATGCTATACGGTTCGTATTCATGGTGAACAGCATTATTGATAAACCACGTGAAACGATAAACATCTTGGGTGTAATTATCAAAAAGCACTGGCTCTTTTAATTCGTACAAATTAAGACTACTATTTTGTAACACTTAAAAGTTCAATATAGGGTAGAGATGTTTCAGTTTGATTCGGGCATCGACAGTCTTAAACTGCCAATTGACGCTCTTTTGAGCGGCGTTCCTCTCGGTATTCCAAGAAGCAATCTCTTCATTCAACTTTTCAATGCTGTCTATGCGCCTTTTCGACAGGCACTGGTTTCCCAGGGCTGAAAGTTCAATTTCAGCGATGTCCAGCCAGCTCCCATGTTTGGGAGT
>NZ_JBADWU010000074.1:0-6396 GCF_056203535.1 Candidatus Limimorpha sp.
GGTTCTCGCCCATCGGCTTGCGGTATGTAGTAGTTTTCTGCATGATTCCGTATGATTTCTACTGCAAAGGTACGATTTCCTGCTGAAATATCAAACTAAATAACTAATTATTAGTAAGTTAATTTATAGAACAGCCCTTAAATTAATAGTTGCCACAAGTGTTTCTCCTTGATAGAATTTGATATCCAGTTTCTTCACAGGGACAGGGAATGCTACAAAGAAGAATTCAATTCCTTTATCATCAGTTGGTATCAGTACTCCTTCCTCACCGCAGTTCAAAGTGATTGTATAGCTTTCACCACTAAGAATCTGAATGTCTTGCAATTTCAGCTAAAAAGCAATGGAAAAGGCAAGGGCTGCCTGTGGTAAATATGGAGACATTGCATCTTACTTTATCAGATAATCCTCCACCGTGCGCGAAGCGGATGAAAACGAGACACCGTTTTTCACGATGCGTTTCCCTTCCGCCGCGTAGGGTATGGCGTAGCCTTTCGTGTCAATCTGCTCCAGAGCCTCGGCTGCCGGACGGTCTATCTTCAACTCCATCACATAGGTCGCATCGGGCAGGAAGACCACCACGTCGCAGCACCCCCGCACCGACTTCACCTGCGTGTAGGTACGGCAATTGATCACCGAGAACACAATGAAAAATATCACCTCGTAGTAGGCTTCTAATTTCGTCAGGTCGTCGAGTTCACGACTACCGTTCTCCAAATAGGGTATGGAGGCGAAGAACACCTTCATGTCCTGCATGGCGGCATCCGTCTCATGGCGCAGCAGATGGGCGTAGAAGTCACCAGCGAAACTGTCAGGATAAGCGTTTATCTTCAGCATGGTCTGCATGAAATTCTGCAAGAAACCGACCTTCACCTCGGCATTCGGAAAATCAAGCACATATTTGTCGGAAGCAAACCTATAATTCTTAATGGTAAGATAACCTAACTGATAAAGCAAAGGCAAGGCCGTTGTCATGGCCTCGGTAGGAACATCGAACTCATTGGCCGAGACCTCAAGCTGCGAAAGGCTCAGCACGTTGGTGTTGAAGCGCTTCATCTGTGAAAACAGGTAGTTCGGCGTGCCGCTCGTGAACCAGTAGTCGGACAGGTCCATATCCATAAAGGCATTGGTGAGGCTGAAAGGGTTGTAGACATTCTGAGACGCGCTTGTGAAATAATAGCCGTCGTATTTCTGCTTCAGCTTGGCGTACATCTCGTCCTTGCTACAGCCGTATTGGGTGGCCAGCATTGCCACGTCGGGGTCGAAAACCGCATTTAGCTCCTCTTCCGTGAAGCCGCACAAGGCTGCGTATTTCGGCTTCATCGAAATGTTCCGCAGGTTGTTGATGGTCGAGAAGATGGAGAGCTGAGAGAACTTCGTGATGCCCGTGATGAAGGCAAACTGCAAGTGCGCATCGCAGATTTTCAGCGTCTGGTAGAACTCCTGAAGGATGCGCCGCACTTCCTCAAGCTGCCCCGGCTTGTCTAAGTATTCGAGCAGCACCGAATCGTATTCGTCGATGATGACGACTGCGGGCAGCCCCGTCTGCTCGTGGGAGCGTTCTATCAGGCCCGCCAACCGTTTGCCCGGCGAGTTCTCGTTTTCGTTCCTGCCATACAGCTTTTCATAACGTTCCAGATAGAGTTCAAGGCTCCGTACAACGCCAGCCATATCGGCCTGATTCTTGCACGCGCTGATGTCGAACCTCATCACGGGGTAATGTTTCCATTCCGTCTCCAACTCGGCCATGCGGAGTCCCTCGAAAAGCTCCTTCCGGCCTTCAAAGTAATACTGCAAGGTGCTGCAAAGCAGCGTCTTGCCGAACCGTCGAGGGCGGCTCAGGAAGACATACTGCGACTCGTGCGTGAGGTCGTAGACCAGTTCCGTCTTGTCGACATAGATGCAGTTCCTCTCGCGGATCATCTTGAAATCCGAGCGCCCTGCCGTGTAGATGCGTTTCGATAGTGCCATGTTGCCCAGCTTTTTATTGACACTGCAAAAATAAAAAATAATTACCAAATCATAATGCAATGTCGTTTTTGGACAATTGTTTAGTCATCAAAGTTGTCATTTTCCATTATGCCTTAGTGCGTGACGACGACCCTGCAAACCTGACTGTTTCCATCAGTTGCCTGTAACTTGATGAAATACACGCCATTGTCAAAATCAGCGAAATTCATTTCAAAAGTCTTGCCGTTGACTTTGACTGTATTTATCAGATTTCCTTGCATATCGTAAACGGCTGCATTTTGGATAGTTGCTGTAGTCTGAACGGAAACGCGGTTGTGCGTAGGATTTGGAAATACCTTGCAATCCATGGCTTCGTTTTCGGCAACCGCCAAAATCTCGTAACTCGTAATGATGCGTTTTACGGAAACTATATCATTTCCATAAACCGCCTGAACTTCAATGACATAGAATTTTCCGCTTTCTTCGTTAAAAACATATTCGGTAGCCGAACCGTTTTCAACGACCAAAGCACCATTCAGCGTGACATTGTAACCCGTTGGATTGGCACCTTCGGCAACATTCCACGATGCCTTGAAAGTCGTTCCGTCTTTCATAAGAATAAGGTTTTCAACAGGATAAGGATGTTCGATGGTTTCATACATGAAATGGCTGTTCAGCGCATTTTCCACGCCAGGTTCCTCCACCCAAACGACTACTTCCAAATCGTCCATTTCCTCGACAAAAGTCGTCGACATGTCGTAGTCGTAATCCAAATGCAGGGTTTCGCCTTGACTGAGGTTTATCGGCTTGCCATTGCCGTCGGGCAGCATCTTCATCATGACGTGATGAAATTCCGTCTCGCCATTAGAACCGACATTTCCTGTCGTAATCTTTTCATTGACAGATACATAAACCGTTGCACCCACCAAATCCATGTACGACATAAGGTCGACGGAAACAAAGACCATTGTGCCTTCGGTGTGAAAAGCACCTCGGATTTCGACTAGCGAAAGCGTATTGTAATGCACGTCAAAAGCCTCTTGTGTAGGTGCGTAATTCATAAAACCTTCACAATCCATGTAGACAAACGGGGCAAAAGGCACCTCGCGGTGAGGCGGCAAATGGTTGCCACGGAGGGTGACATCGAACGAATAATAGGGGTCGTATGGAACATTCATGCAGTATTTCACGTAGGATATTTACCCGGATTGTTATCGCAAAGTGCCTGCATTTCGGCATTAAGCGGGGCGCAAGGTTCACAATTCGATGAAGAAAACACTTCTAACAAAGGTGTTTTCTGAGCAAATCCCAAATTGACGGCAAGGTCTTTTTCAGCATGGTCATCGCCGGTGTCATCATCGGTAGTGCCATTCACGCTGAGGATTTCCAGACTCAAAGTATAATTGCCCGGAGCAAGATTGGCAAGTTGCGCAAAACTTAAATCGGCAGCTTCCATTGGCGGAATGTTCACCGAAAAAGTCTCAGCAACAGGCTGATTGTCATCAATCTGATAACTTGCCTCAACGGAAGTAATGTCAAGCGTGCCAAAATTCCTGACCATCATGCCGATGGTTTTGTCGCCTGCGGCAATTTCATCCCCAACATTGATGGTACTGATGCCCAAGTCAAGCATATCGCTGCTTTGTTCGCCGATGATGAAAATGTTGTCGAAATACCAGTCATCAAAATAAGTGCTGCTGAAATAAGGTTCTACATAAATGGAAAACAGCACATTAGGTTGTCCCATATCGGCATTGGCGATGTCGAAACTTTCCTCATAAAGCATGATTTGGTCATAATCGACGACTCTCGAAAAACAACGGTTCCAGGTGCTGCCGCCATTTGAGGAAGTTTCGATGGAAACGGTGCAAGGCTGGGTCACATGCGTCACATAATGGTTGAAGGAAAAAGTGACTTCAGAAACGCCTGTCAAGTCAAGAGCATTGAAAACCATGCGCGTAGGCGATGAAAAATAAGGACTCCAGCAGAGATTGAGTTCGTTAGGCGTTCCGCCGGCGTAGGTCGTTGATGCAATCGACCAATTGCTGAAACCGTCTTGGGTTACATGCCAACCTTCCGGATAAGAAGCGCCATCGAAAGTTTCTTGCAAAATGACATTTCGGGTTTGTGCCATGAGTGTTGCCGAAAACAGCATGGCAAAAAGGATGAATGTTTTTTTCATATTGAATTAGTGTTTATTATCATTAAATCGTTAAAGTTGTCATTTTCCATTATGCCTTAGTGCGTGACCACAACCCTGCAAACCTGACTCTTTCCGTCAGTTGCCTGCAATTTGATGAAATACACGCCATTGTTAAAACCGGTGAAATCCATTTCAAAAGTCTTGCCATTGACTTTGACTGTATTTATCAGATTTCCCAGCATATCGAAAACGGCAGCATTTTGAATGGTCGCCGTAGCCTGAACGGAGACAAAACCTTGGGTTGGATTTGGAAACAACCGTACTTCATCAGCCATGTTTTCCGCAATCATCCAAGTGTTGATTTTGGTAACAAGTTGTTTCACGGATGTGTTATCATTATCATAAACAGCTTGAACTTCAACGATATAGAATTTGCCGAAATCAGAAGCAAAAGTATATTCCATTTCGGTAATTTGTGCTGCTACCAGATTGCCGTTCACAAAAACATTATAACCGACCGGATTGCCGTCGGCAGGCATATCCCACGAAACGCTCATCAGGTTTTCCTCGCCTGATTCGTTTTCTGTTAATATCAGGTTTTCAACAGGATAAGGGTAGTTTTCCGTTTCATAAAGGAAATGGCTGTTATAGATGTAATGTGCGGCATAGTCTTCAATCCAAACAGCAACTTCCAAATCGTTCATTTCCTCGACGAAAGTAGCCGTCATGTCGTAATTGAAATCAAGATGCTCTTTTTCTCCGGCCCTGAAAGTCATGGGCGTTCCGTCAGCATTGGGCAGCATTTTCATCATGACGTGGTGGAATTCGGTTTCGCCGTTGGTGCCAACATTTCCCGTTGTAGTCTTCTCATTGACAGAAACATAAATCGTCAAACCATACATGTCGGCGTATGGCATGACATCGAGTGAAACATATATCATGCTGCCTTCGGAATGGAAAGCGCCACGGATGTCGAAAGGAGCCATCATATTGTGATGACTGTTGAACTCATCTTCATTTGGCGTAGCCGAGACTGTTTCAGCACCATCGAAAAACACCTGCGGAACGCCTGTCACGTTATAGTGGTATTGTCTGGCATAGCCTTCCTGTGTGAAATACGGATCGCCTGGATAAGGGAAATCGGTGACATATTTCACGTAGGTGAACTTGTCGGGGTGTGCAGCGCAAAACTCATTCATGGCCGTGTTGACCTGCACGCATGGATAGCAGGTTGATGCCGAAAAATGCTCTATCATCGGTATCCTTTCCGCAAAGCCCAAACTGACATTGATTTCCTTTTCCAAGACATCGTCGGACGCATCGTCGTCATGGGTTCCGTTCACTTGAAGAAGTTCCATTTTCACCACGCTTTGGCCTGGCATGAAGTTGGCTGGCGCGGCAAAATCCAACATAGCCGTTTCCAATGAAGGAATGTTTAAATTGAAAACTTCAATTATAGGTTCTTGATTGTCAATTTGGTAACTTGCTTCAATGGAAGTGATTTCGGTAATGCCGTAGTTGGTCACCTGCATTCCGATGCTGTGGTCGCCACAAGCGATGTGTTCCGGCACATTAATCACATTGATGCCAAGGTCAAAATTAGTGTTGGTGTAAATACTGATATCATCAAAATACCAGTAATTCATGCTTATGCTGTTGCCTTCATAGAAAATGCAAAACTGCACATTCGGCTTGCCCATATCGTCATTGACAATATCAAGGCTTTTCGTGTAGATACCTGTGGTTGAGAAACTTTCGCGCCAACATTCGTTCCAAGTGACTCCGCCATCGGAAGAGGTCGCCACGCCAAGGTCGCTTGGATTATGGAAATTGTCGAGATAATGCTTGAACGAAAAGGTAACGCCTGCCACGCCCGTCAAATCGATGGCTGGAAACACCATTCTTGAAAGTCCTTCGAACGAAGGTTCCCAGTTGAGCATCAGTTCATTAGGATTTCCGCCAGCATTATTGGTGGCAGAAATCGACCAGTTTGAGGTGCCTAAACCTGTTACCGTCCAGCCCGTCGGCATCGAGCTGCCATCGAAAAACTCCTGGAATAGCATTTCGCGGTTTTGTGCCACAACTGTCGCCGAAATCAAGGCAGCAAGTAGAAACAATAAATGTCTTTTCATAGTTGAAAGTGTTTGATGTTTATGATTTTGCAAAAACCTTAAATCCGCAACCGATCTGCAAGAGTAATGAGTTCCAAAGTAGCAGGCCGGGAAGATGCCTTCAGGCCGTAGGGAATGGCATTTAGGTGTTTCCGTTGCACAAAATCCCCTTACCCCACGATGCGTCTTGAGGCA
>NZ_JBADWU010000075.1:0-12185 GCF_056203535.1 Candidatus Limimorpha sp.
ACTCTAAACACAGAAAAAGCCGACTTGACAGGGACATTATAAGGCTCCGTGACAAACTTGAACGCCTCGAAAGCGAACAGACACGAGCAATTTGCAAAATAATGGAAAACAGCCTGTTATAATCTTGTTATATAGAAGAAGAAGGCAAAGGGACATAAAAATGATAGTTTGGCTGTCCGCTAAACTTTTAGCGGACACCAATATAAAAAAATCAGTCATATATTTGGCTACAGCCATTGTTTTTTTAATTTATCAAGTTGATCAGTCAGCAAATAGACCGATGTCGATGGATTGTTGAAAGCAGAAAGCCGCTTTGCCCTTTCTGTAGCAATTGGCGTGTTGTCGATCAGATAGTTCCTGTCAGAAGTGCTGAGCGTTCCTTTCTTGTATTGCTTTACGAAAGAAGAAAGACGATTGACACATTCCTCACTCGTCAATTCAGCATTTTGTTCGGTAAAGTGCAACAACAGCCACAACTCAAAACACGGGTTAGAGCAAAGTAAGGTTGCTCCAGGCACTTTATGCAATCTTTCAAACATGTTGCGAACGTCGAGATCGTACATTAAAAAAGTCTGGTCGCTTTTTGTCTGGATATAGGTAGCCTTGCATCGTTCGACAAGTGCTGGAGTGATGTTGAGCAAGGTCTTTTTGGCAATGATGTGAATTGGCAAGCGATAGTGTGAGCGAAGCGTTTCCACATAAGCAACCTCCGAATCGCCTTCGCAGAATACGAAATAATTGGGGCGCATCATCCTGCCTTGGGATGTCCTTTCTTTGCGTGCCATGATTCAGATGTTTGGTTTTGAAAGGTATGGAATTGCATCGAAGTTGCCTTGCAGATAGGCCTTCTCCATATCTAAGGTATCGCGGAAATCCTTGAAATCGAACAGCGAATATAAATCGCTACTGCCATCTTCACGCTTGTTGACGAAATACACTTGGTCGCGACGTTGGAAATTTGTGTTTAGCAGGTGCGTGTTGTGCGTGGTGTAGATGAGTTGGGCATGGTTGCTGCGATTGAACATGTCGATAATGAACTCGACCAACTGGGTGTGAAGACTTGTGTCAATTTCATCAATCAACAGGAGTTTGTCGTTGCGGATGATGTCAATCATGCTGAGCATCATGTGGAAAAGTGTCTTTGTTCCTTCCGACTCCTCTGATTCGAAGTCAAATGGGACCTCTGGGTTACCTCTGTGATAGGTCTTGATGACATTTCCTTGCTGTCGGATGTCAACAATGTCGCTGTCGGCAGTCCTCAGCACCTCAAGAAGCAGGTCTTTCTGCTCTTCCAGCTTCTGCTCGATGGGCAGATTCTGAGGCAAGCGGTAGTCTAAGACAACCTCGTCGCAAAAGAAGCGGAATATCTGCTTTGCCAAATCGCGGTCCATCTGACTTGCGCGTGATATGAACAGGGTCTTGCGCGAAGTGTTGGCGGCCACGTCCATCGGGCGCTTCAGTACAAGTTTGAATTCGTAGATGTCTTTCTTGTCGGGGCCTTTACTTTCATCGCGGCTAAAAACAAGTGACCTGCGGCCATTGGGATAATAATAGAGTTGCTCTGTCAGAATCTCTTGCCGAGTCATCGTGAATGAATATTCGTACTCGATACCTTCCATCAGGAAACGTACATAGAATGAACTTGGTTTCTTGTCGTATCCGTCGAACTTGAAAGGCATGAAGCCGAAGACCGTGTCTTCGTTGAAGTTGTGAGAGGAACGAATCATCTCAATGCATGCGCGTATGGCTTTCACTACATTGCTTTTGCCAGAAGCGTTTGCACCAAACACGGCAATGCTTTTCAGAAGTTGCTCCCCGCCTATGCTGAAAATGTTTCCTTCCAAAGCACGGCTTTTCTGTGTCTGAATTTTGGCGGCCTGAAGGTCAAGTTTCATCTCGTCGCGAAACGAGAATATGTTACTCAAACGAAGCTCTAATATCATTTTATTCTTTAAATTTGTAATATGGTTGCAAAGATAGCAAATAAATCGCAAATAAAACTATTTTTTTAGACAATTATATACTTTTTGACCCCGCTCGACCTCGAAGAGGTCTCATTTCAGTTACCCTATACAAGCGAAGCGTCGTGTAGGGCAGCAACATCCATCATATATGTGGGTTATGCGCATGCCCCACACTGTGTATGGGGTAACAGAAATCGCATCTCTTTGAGATGCTGTCCGACAATAAACAATACTCTGGCAATCAACATAGGTCAAAAAGTATATAGTTCCCTTTTTTTAAGCTTCTTTTGAAGCAAGGATATAGAATCCTATCCGAAGAACTTCTTAATCTCGCCTGCAAATGCGTTTTCAACCGCTTTTCCGTCGCGGGTCTTGGCGAGGCCGGCGCGGCTGGTCTCCTTGTAATCTATGTTGAGTCGCTGGCCGACTTCCCTCATGGTGAGCATCACCTCGTCGGGCGAGATGAACGACTTGACGCCGCTCAGCGCCATCATCGCCGCACTGATGGCTTGGGTGGCATACATGCCGTTGCGCTTCACGCATGGCACTTCGACCAAACCCGCCACAGGGTCGCAAATCAGGCCCAAAACGTTCTTGATGGCAATGGTGAAAGCTTCAACCATCTGCTCGTTGCTGCCGCCTTCCAGATAGGTGAGCGCGGCTGCTGCCATGGCTGATGCTGCACCTACTTCGGCCTGACAGCCGTAGTCGGCGCCAGCGGTTGACACATCGTCGAACAGAATCATGCCGAAGAATCCGGCCACCATCAGGGCTTCGCAAAGGCGTTCTTCGGAAGGATGCCGCAATTCGTCGTAAGCCTTCAAGACACCAGGCAGAATGCCGCATGAACCCGCCGTCGGGCAAGCCACAATCAGCCCTGACTTGGCATTGATTTCGTTGACGGCCACAGCGTAGGCAATGGCGCGTCCGAAAAGGTTGTCGAACAAGGCGTTTTTGCCGAGGTAATCATCAAGCATCGAGGCATTTTGCCCGCTGAGCTTAAATAGGGAAAGTTCCTTGCTCTTTATACCTTTGTCAACAGCGTTTTTCATGATGTTCCAGTAGGATGCCATCTTGCCGTAAATCTTCTGCTTGTCGGTGTTTTGCAGCATGGTTTCTGTCTCGACAATGATGTCAATCAGGTTGCGGCCTTTGGCGTAACGCAGCATTTCCTCAAACGAGTTGAAAGGCATTTGCGGAGGATTAGGCTTGGCTTCATCGTTGAAAATCTTTGCGATGGTAGGGTAGGAGGCGTTGCTTTCGTTGCAGGTGACGATGGCACCGTCAACGAGGCGCATGTCGTTTTTGCCATTGAGCGGCGCATTGAGCAAGCCATCAAAATAGCGTATTTCTATGTTGCCGCCACCGATGGAAAATCCTGTGATGCAGTGTGTTGCCTTGTCGCTTGTGAAAATGATTTCGGCAATGTTGTGACCTTGCTGCTGGGCATATTTCTGCTCTTCTTCTGCACTGCCTTTTTTATAGCCGCAAAAGTCTATTTTGCAGCCTTTTATGTCGAAACCGTTTTGCTTCAGAAAGTCTGGATCGCCGTGAGCCAGAAGTTCGGCATCGTCGGTGGCAAAGCCTGAAAGTCCGCCGCCGATGGCGTGTGGAGTTTTGTGCGCCACGCCTGTGTCGCGGAACGAGGCAAACAGCTTGACTTCTAACGATTTGACCTGCTCGCCGCTCTCTATTACCGCTTCGATGATGTGGCGCGACAAAAGTCCAATCCTGCTGGCTCCTGCGGTGTGTGAACTCGATGGTCCCACCATGGCAGGCCCGACCAAGTCGAAAATGCTCATGGCCTTGATGCGGGTCTTGATGTAACGTCGGAAGTCATCGGCTATGGACGCAAATCTTTCTATTTCAATGGGACGGTCCAAGAGCACGGACACATCGAAAAACGACTTGTTTTTCCTCGATTCAAGTGCAAGAGACTGGGCAATGTGTATTTCGCTGATGTACAAATCGTTTTTGCCTATGATTTCCAGAAAATTCGGGAAAAACGTGTAGTGCGAGACATTGGAGCATTGCAGGTGAATCTTTTTGCGTTCGGCATCCAGATTGTCAATCACGACGGAATTGGGGTCGTGAGCGAAATCAAGGGAATGCGTGTCAGCCATGTCAAGCATTTGTTTCGTGATTGATTTTACTGATAAGATGGCAATAATCAAATCATCGGGAATTGACGGAAAAATGGAATAATAGCAAGCTAGTGTGTCTTTTGGCAATTTTATTGGCATCAACTTGTTGATAATACTTTCCAAGTTCAGATGAGCGACGAAAATAGCTTTGTCGTGTGAGAATACTATTCTGACATCGTCATTGCCTTTGAGTTCGCCTATTGTCTTTTTTGTTTTTATAAATTCCTCTTCGCTAAGGAATTGATGCAGTCTGTCTTCAAATTGTCTGTTCATGGATAAGTTTTTTGTTCTCTTTAAATACTATGCAGTTAGCTTTTAGTGCTTCTTTTTTCTTTTTTCTTTTTTCTTTTTTCTTTCTTCTTGTTTTCTTTTTCCTTATTTCCCGAATTCCAATTCCAGTCCAATGCTCCAGCGTGAAGGCTGATTATCGGGTGAGCCAAGAAAACCGTCTTCGCCAGTGACAATGTCCGAGAGCCTGAAATTGCCATAGACAGAGAGATTTATGCCGCTGCTAAACGACTTGCTGATGCGTGTCGTGACGCCGTATTGGTAGCGGTTCATGTTTTTGCAGCCTTTGTAATAGCTTACGATGCGGTCGTTGTAGGGTAATTCGTTTGGCGTGTTGGTCATGATGTCCTTGACCTTTCGCGTCAACGCGATGGAACCGTAGGCGCCCAAATCCCAGTTCATGCCCCACAGCCGGTTGACAATGCGCTGGAACACCTCGCCGCGTATCTGCATGGAGCGTGCCGCCGTGGTGTGGTTGATGCCACCGTCGGTTAGTATATAGTTGCGTCTGCGGAAACGGTAGAAATCGGCGCTCAGGCCCATGCCGAATTTATAAGTCTTGCCGTAGAGCCAGCGTCTGCCAAAGGCATAGTGGCGGCTGTAGCCGTCCCAAAAGTCTGTCGGCAGATTGTAGTCGTATTGCATGAAGAATGTGGATTGCCAGCTCTCTTTCTTGGCTTTGTAATAGGTGCCGTTGCGCTCGATGCCGATAAAGGCGCTGCCTTCCGAAACGGGTGCGCCAATGGCTAAGGCCTGGTTGTCTTTCACTTCGTAGGAATCGTGGAAACCTTTGTAAGAAACGTTGATTTTCTTTGTGCCGGCTAATCTGTTTTTACTAATCACAATGTCTTCCTGATCGGCAATAAGAAGTTGGTAATAACCGTTCAGAATGCCGTTTTCGCCCTCGTAGTTGATGAAGATTTCGCTGGTTTTTAATTCCGTGGAATCAGTGGGGAGCTTGTTCGTGAAATGAATTCTGATGGCATTGTCGTCTTCAACGAAAACGAAATTGCGTGGCGTGACTTTTCTTTCCTTGATGAAATAGCCGGCTTGCGGCACACCGTAACCGAAAGCATAGTCATAATAAGGATAGAGGTCGCCCGATTTCTCGATTTCGGCTTTCAGTTGCAGGGCGGTAAGCTCGCGGCGGGTCTGCCAAGCGCAGGCGCAGAAACCTGCCGTCAGCGGACTGGAAAACGAGGTGCCGAAAGCACTTTCGTAACCGCCCGAAGGATTGGCAACCGTGGCTTGTCCGAAAGCACAGACATTAGGTTTCATTCTGCCGTCGGCTGATGGACCATACGAACTGAAGGAAATGTGGCGGTAGGTCTCCAAATCGGCATTGATGCCGCCCACGCAGAGCACGTTCTCGGCATCAGAAGGCGTGATGATGGTGCGCCAATGGCTGTCGTCGCCTTCGTTACCGGCGGAGTTGCAGACCAAAATGCCCTTTTCGACGGCTTTGTTGGCGGCTTTGGCAACGTATGATGTGCCGTCCATGTCTTTGGTATAATGGCGGTCTTTTCCGTAGCCCAACGAACTGTTGATGATGTCGGCGCCGTTCTTGTCGGCCCATTCGGCACCTTGCGCCCACCAAATCTCTTCCTTGAAAGGTTCAGGGTCGATTTCGGTGCGGCCCAAAAGGAATTCCGCGCCTGTGGCAAGTCCCAGTTGCTGACCGTCCTTCATGCCGGCAATGCAGCTCAGCACCATGGTGCCGTGGGTGCCCCAGCCGTAAACGTTTTCCTCCTTGTTGGGGAAATTGTATGTCTTGATAATCTGATGGTTGTCTCTCAAATGCTGAAAGGCAGGGTGCTTGTCGACGCCAGGAAATCCGGCATCCAAAACGCAAATGCGCAAGCCTTTGCCGTTGATGCCTTTGTTGATGAACTTTTGTCCTTCGAAACGCTTCACTTGGTCGGTCAGGACATCCTTGTCTTCACCAGTGATTTCCGTAGTTTTATATTCGGCCACGCTGCCTTCCGAGGCGATTTCCTGCACATAACTCACAAATGGCATTTGGCTGATTGCGTTGATATTGTCGTCGGTGGCCATAATGCCCAAAGCGTTGAGCCAGCGCGATTCGCCCACCATTTCATCGGCGTAGGCGGCCACGGCGTTCACATAGCTATCGTTGAGCGGATAGTTGCTGATGTCGTAAAGGTCGGCGCCGCATTTCTGGTAACGCTCGATGGCTTTCGCATCAAAATAGGTGTAAGGGTCAAACTGGGTGTCGTTTTTGTCGGTGAGGAACACCCAATAGCATTTCTGCTGTGCAAAGCCTGCAATGGCAAGCAATGCGAATGCGATGGTGAGGATTTGCTTTTTCATTGTATCAGATTTGATGGCACAAAGATAGGGGTAAATTTGATATGGTGTGGGGGAAATAATTGTGACTTTTTTGGAATGTCAATCTTTGTTTGTGTTGAAATGTTGTATTTTTGTGCTTCTTAAATCCTATTGATTATGCGTATCGTTAGAAACAAAATGTTTTGCAAAAAGTTAGAAGTCCCTGCTCGTTTGAATAGACTTTTTTTATTGGGCGTTATGTTTTTGCTGTTGTTTTTCCCGGTCAGCCTACAAGCGCAACAAAAGCACGCCTTGCTAATTGGAATTTCAGATTACCCGCAGTATGATGACCCCAATGCTTCCTGGGCACAGATACATGGCTCAAATGATGTTCAACTTATATCTCCGATACTTACAAAACAAGGTTTTTCCATTATCGCATTAACGGACAAATCTGCTACCCATCAAGCCATTGAAGACAACTTTAAGAAACTTGAAATGAGTGTTAATTCGGGTGATATAGTTTACATCCATTTGTCTGGTCATGGTCAGGCGGTAGAAGATGAAAATGGTGATGAAGAAGATGGATGGGATGAATCTTTTGTCCCTTATGACGCAAGAAAATGTTTTCAAGAAAAAGACTATCATGGCGAAAATCATTTGTTGGACGATGAATTGAATGAGAATCTCAATCTCATCAGAAAGAAAGTTGGCAAATTAGGAATGATATATGTTGTGATTGACGCTTGCCATGCCGGTTCTTCGTATCGTGGTGACGAATTGGAAGAAATTGTTTTCGTCCGTGGTACGGAGATGGGGTTTAGTAGGGATGGAAAATCGTACGTGCCCAGAATTGATAGAAGAGGTAACATCCGCTTTTCTGCCGAGAACGAGATGGCTCCCGTTTACATGTTAGAAGCCTGTAGATCATACGAGGTGAATGCTGAAATAATGCAGAATGGACAATATTATGGACCATTGTCGTATTATATCAGCCAACAATTGTTAACCACAACGCTGTCTTTTGACACTACATGGATAGAGGAGGTCAGAAAGAACATGAACAAGGACATTCGGCTGGTAAGACAAAATATGGTAACCGAAAGTTCAAAATAACTATGGCAATCATTCCATTGAACCGAAAACGAGATAAGGTCTTGAATGACTTTGCAAAAGAATATAGGGAGAAAACCCTTTCCTATCTCCATAATGCTTTTTCGTTGAGCAAAGAAGACTGTGAGGATGTGTTTCAGGAATCCTCAATAATCCTTTTTAACGCTGCCGTTGGAGGAAAACTGGACAATATAAAAGCTTCTTTGTTCACTTATTTCATTGGAATCTGCAATAACAAAGCGCATGAACAAGTTCGCATGAATGGAAAGACATTTTCGTGTTCAATAGATAATTTTTCCAGCGATGATGCCGAGGGGAAATATAGCTTTGTTTTGGATAGGGCAGATAAAATCCTTGCTATGACAGAGCAGGATGAAAGAGAAGAACAAGAGAGAAACGGCATAGTTGAAGACTTGGTCAGGAAGTTGCCATCGCCGTGTAATGAATTGCTTTGGTCTTTTTATCGCGATGCTCTTTCCATGAAGGCAATTGCTCAGATGTTTAACTATGCCAGTGAGGGTGCCGCAAAGGTAACCAAGCACCGTTGCCAAGAGAAATTTCTCAAGTGTTACAAAGATAGATTAACTAAAATATAAACGAAACAATATAGAGTTATGGTTGCTTTAACGAATGATGATGGGGAAAGAATTAACCGATATCTTCATGGTGAGATGACACAAGAAGAAGAAATGAAGTTTGAAGACGACTTGGCAAAAGACGACGCGCTGCGACAGCAAGCTGAGGCAATGGCACGAATGGTTAAAAGCATGGAAAAAGCAGGTGCTGAGCATGACAAGATGTTGATTGAAAAAATGAAAGCCTCAGCCGTGAAGAAACCTACTACGGTTTGGTGGATTTCCATGGCGGCTGGATTGGCTATCATTCTCTCTTTGGGTTATCATCTATACGACTATTCTTCGACAACAAGACTTGGGCAACAATACGCATGCACATTCCCCATGTCTGAAATAATCCGTGGAGAAGAAGACGAAGAAGTGGCCAACACCCTTACCATTTTATTCGACAATGTGGCAAACGGAGAAGATTTGGATAATACGATTGTACAACTTGCCGATTTATGGGAGTTGTCGCAAAGTGAAACATATAACGGTTATACGACTTATGAGTCATATATCGGCTGGAATCTGGCGATTGCGTATTTGAGAAACTACGACAAAAAAGAGGCAAGGGAAGTGCTTCATGAAATGCAAGATGATTATCCGAAAGGAACAGCTTTTGGAGATAAAGTTGATGAATTATTGGAAGAGTTGTAGTATGAAAAAAGTATTTTTCGTATTATTCTTTGTATTATCTTGTTTGTTAGTCTCGGGACAAGGTCTTTCCAAATCGGAAGTTGATAGCCTTGTGTCTTTATATACTGAGCAAGGAAAGTATGGTTCTGCTTCTGAAATGTTAGTTACTTATGCAAATCAGGAACACTGTAATGGGAACTTGGAAATTGCCCTTGAATACCAGATTAAAAATTGTGAGTTTGTTGAACAACATATAGATTCTTTTGCTACTAATGGACTTACGCTCAAGGATTTTTTTGCTAATTACGGAATGGTGTTCGTTTTGCAAAGAGATTTGAATCAGACAATTGATGCTATTGATACTTATCTTGGTCTATCGCAAGCTATAAAAACATATTCTCCCGAAGACCTTCCTTTTTATGCTAATTTAATAGCGGGTACATTGGGAGAATGTACCATAATGCCATGGGCAGACTCTGTTTATTGCCTTCAGGATGCAATAGATGTTGTTAAACGGCAAGAAATCACTGAGGATAACGTTAAAAAGTATTTGTGGTTTTGCAAATGCTTTAATATGAATAGGATGTATAACAGTTATGAAAATAATGCTTTTACTCAAAATAGAATTGATGAAATTGAGAACTGGTATTTGCATAATTGTGACTATATTCTTGAACTTGATGGTCATCTTTACAGAAAAGAAATTCTCGAATATTGTTTCGATTATGCTGATTTGCTATATTTATTTGCGGGAGCAATTGCTGCTCAAAAACAAGATCTATCCGAGGCGATCGAATTGTATAATAAAGAGATATCGGTCTTATCTTCTGTTGGAATAGAAGACGATATGATTAGTTTAAAAATCGCATCATGTTATGCACGAATTGCGGATGATTACTATCAATTGGGGAATCTACCCTTATGCAAGGAATATTGCGACAAAGCATTTCCAATCATTTTTAATTTGAATCATTCTGATAGCTATGAGTATTGTGATGTATTAGGTGCTTTGTCTAATGTGCTTTTTAACACCAACCAAAGGGGGTTGGCTGCAAAATATAAATTAATGGAAATAAATGTTCGAGAGAAATTGGACATGACTGTTTCGTTAACCGACTGGGCTCAATATTTTAATTATATTGTTAGTTCAAATCCTAAGGAAGTCATTTTGCGAAATAGAAACCTTGGCAATGTTAGAGAATCGGAAAGTGGAAATGCAGGCTACTATCAAATATTGGGTCGTGCATATTCCATGTTAATGGATTCGAATGACAAATATCGTGACACGGCAGAGATTTATTTTTATAAGGCAGATAGTTTATTGTCCGTTAACAATGATTATTATGAAAAGTATGGCATGAAAAACATTGCGTTAGGCAATTTGTATGATGATTGGGCAAAACATTATTCACGATTAGGACAACGAGAAAAATCTTATGAATACTCGGTTAAAGCACTACAATATTTCCCAAATACGTTTTATAGTTATTACAATGTTTCATTAAAGTCTGCTTTGCTTCATGATACTGTTGTGATTCACGAGTATCTACCTCGCTATTATTATGGAATGGAAGATAATTTATGTAGCATGTTGCCCATCTTAGGTTCTGTAGAATCAGACATATATCTTGGAAATGGAGAAAGCAATCTTTACCATATTCCAGAATGGGCATCATGGAATCCAAAAGATAGTGTTAGTGCTTGTATTGCATACGATGCTGCGTTGTTGATGAAAGGATTAACTTTGAGATATAATATTTTGTCTCCTTATTATGACAGCCATCCTGAAATTATTAATGCCAAGATTGAATTAGACAGATTGAGAGACTGTATTTATTCTATTTCAGAAGATAATGCCAGACTGCTTGCTTTGTATCGATACGAATTGAAAGAACGGGAAATGTTGAGAATTGTAAACGATGAGTTGGCTAATGTGCATTGGAAAGATGTAGCTGCTGAATTAAACGAAGACGAGGCTTGCGTCGAATTTGTGAAATATACAGCAAATTCATATTCTTGGAGCGACAGTGTCCCAAAACCACATTACGCAGCACTCGTTCTTCTTTCTAATGGACAAGCTCCTGCTTTTGTGGATTTATTTGACGAAGATGAGCTAAAAGATGTTTATGAACTTCAACCGAAATCGTATGACATAGAGATTGGTCAGGTCTTATATTCAAAAATATGGGGTAAAATGCGACGGTATATTGATGGAAAAAAGAAAGTGTTTTTTTCGCCTATGGGATTGCTTAACTTAATTAACATTGAACTTTTGACAGACAGCGTAGGAAAAACTGCAACGGAAAGATTCAACTTATATAGGGTCTCATCAACAAGAACTCTTTTGAAAAGAGGTGATATGAGAGACATCCATTCTATAGTGACAATTGGTGGTGTTGATTTTGACAAGGCTTGTGACAATTCTGATGCATTATGTAATGTAAATACACGTGGAAATTGGGCTTATTTAAAGAATACGCTTTTGGAAGTAAACACAATCAATGACATGCTGAAAGATTGTGGAGTTGATGTCAAAACTTATACTGGAGCAAATGCTACTGAAAGTGCTTTTAAGCGATTTAATGGCACACAATCAGATATAATCCATATTGCTTCACACGGTTTTTACATTCCTCAATCTCAGAGGACAACTATTCCTTATTTTTCAAATAGTGTGAGTACCGAAAACATCCAAGATGAACTTTTCTTCTCTGGTTTGATTCTTTCTGGTGGTCAAAAAGCTTGGAATGATTCTGTTTTTAATCCAAATAATAATGATGGAATTCTAACAGCATACGAAATCTCCAAACTTGACTTGCATAATGTTAATCTTGTAGTTCTTTCTGCTTGTGAAACAGGACTTGGAGACAACTTGTTTGATGGGATTTTCGGCTTGCAAAGAGCTTTCAAAAAAGCGGGCGTTAAATCCATCTTGATGAGCCTTTGGCAGATAGATGACAAGGTGACATCAGAATATATGAGCCTATTCTACGAAACCTTAAATCCGCAACCGATCTGCAAGAGTAATGAGTTCCAAAGTAGCAGGCCGGGAAGATGCCTTCAGGCCGTAGGGAATGGCATTTAGGTGTTTCCGTTGCACAAAATCCCCTTACCCCACGATGCGTCTTGAGGCA
>NZ_JBADWU010000076.1:0-3803 GCF_056203535.1 Candidatus Limimorpha sp.
GGGATGATGACTCCCGCGCAGGCTTCGGGAACGACAGGCGACAGGGACATGAAATGGACAAGCCGCAGGCTGCTGGCAATAAAATCCAGGAATATGGCGGACATCACTGAAAAAGGTTTACCTTTGCAGCCTGTCAGTGGTCTCCTTCCGGCCTACGGCCTCCAGTCAACCACTGACAGGGATAAGGCTCGGATGGTAAACTCATTCCAGGATTAACAACAAAAAGTCAATTTATATCAGTATTAATCAGTAAAACCGAGTCAACCTAAATCAGGAAAACACACTTTCCTTCGTTTTTGCAAAGGCAACACATTGACGGTTAAGGAGATGTTTGACGCCTCTTTCGGCGATTATGCGAAAGCGTTTGTCCGTGCCTTCGTGACGAGCTTTTTCGTCTTTCTCTGGACTTTGTTGCTTATTGTTCCTGGCTTCATCAAGGCATTGGCCTATTCCATGACTTTCTTTATTTCCGATGAACATCCTGAATGGACCACCTTACAGTGCATCGATGAAAGCGAACGCATGATGAAGGGTCACAAATGGGAACTCTTTTTACTCATTTTGAGTTTCATCGGCTGGTTCTTGCTGGCATTACTATCTTTGGGCATAGGTTTCCTATGGCTAAGACCATATATACATGTTGCAAAGGCAAAGTTCTACGAACAGCTGAAACTCGAAAATTGTGACGAGACTATATGATTTTCATAATCGGCCATAAACAAGGAAACCCGCTCAAAGGCGGGTTTCCTGTTTTTACGGGCAGCCTTATCATTTCCTAATCTGCTCGAAACCTTGTCCGTAGGCACCCATCACGGTGTTCATGGTCATGAAAGCCTTGGGGTCTTCGTCTTTCACGATGCGCAGGATGGCTTGCGATTCGCGCTTGTGGGCAACGACCATCAGGATGTCGCCTTCACGTTTGGTATACCAGCCTGTGCCTTTTATCGTGGTCACGCCACGGTGCATTTCGTTGGCGATGCGGTTAGCCACTTTTTCAGGCTCTGAAGTGAAAATGAAAGCCTGAACCGACTGCTTGTTACCTGTCAGGACCAAATCGATGCAATAGCTGCAAACTGCCAAAACGACGAAACTGTAAATGATGCTCTCTACGCTGTGGAAAACAAAATAGGAACTGCCGATGATAATCAAATCGCAAATGAGGATGACGCGGCCTTGTGAAATGTTGTGGTATTTGTTGACAATCATTGCGATAATGTCGGTGCCGCCTGTGCTGCCGCCTTGCGTGAAAGCCACGCCGATACTTGCTCCGGCCAAGGCACCGCCTAAGATGGCTGCCAGAAAACTGTCCTTGACAAAAAGATCCATGGTGCCTGCCAGCATGGGGTCGGTGATGAAATGCTGCTGCAACGACATGAAAACTGATGCCATTACAATGGAGTAGGCCGTCTTGATACCGAAACCTGGTCCGATGACTTTCAAAGCAATCAGCAACAGAATTATGTTGATGACAAAAATGGAAATACCTGTTGAAAGACCTGTTGCCCAATAGATTAAGGTCGCAATGCCACTGACACCGCCGCCCATTAGGTGATTGGGGATAAGGAATGCCGTCCAGCCAAAATCCATGACGAAAATGGCAATCGTGATGATGACGTAACGCTTGATTTCTTCCAAAACTGTTTTCTTGTCTGCTTTCATATTTTATTCTGATTATTGCTGCAAAAGTATGATTTTTCCCTTAGATTATGACTCGCTTTTGCTTTTTTCGTTTCTTTGCATATTGAAAACGAGGCATTGAGGTCGCGAGAATACGAGACATCTCGAAATCCCGAAGCCTCGCAGCCCCGAAATCCAAATTGATGTTTAATTTTGAACAGTTACTTAATATGGACGAACCTATCCTTAATGAACATAACAAGGCGGAATTTCCGCCGGCGCACACTGCCGAGCATCTTTTGAACGCCACCATGGTGAAAATGTTCGGTTGCGAACGCTCAAAAAACATGCATATCGAGCGTAAGAAAAGCAAAATCAATTATCTGCTGAGCGAAGCCCCGACGGCAGAACAAATCGCTGAAGTGGAGGCGACCATCAACCGGCTGATTGCCGAAGATTTGCCTGTCACCTTTGAGTTTGTCACCCGCGATACGATTCCTGAAGGCGTGAAATTGGACAAACTGCCTGAAGATGCCAGCGAGACTTTGCGTCTGGTGCGCATTGGCCATTATGATGTCTGCCCTTGCATCGGGACACATGTCGCTTCCACCAAGGGAATCGGCAGTTTCCGTATAACCAGCACGAGTTTCAGCGAAGGATCCTTCCGTATTGTCTTCAAGGTGGCGGAAGAATGACAGTTTCTGATTCATTTTTGTAGTTTTTATGCACTTAAACATAATTTATGCGAAGTTCAATTAACTATCTGTTACACAGTGGAAAAAACTCAAAGTTATTGTATTATCTTAATGCATACGCTCGCGAATTGATTCCTGACAGCTTGTTCCGTAAACGTCTTCAGCAAGAGTTGGAGTGTTGTGCAAGTCTTTATGATGCCGCCTATATTGCCGACCGCGTCGATTACTATTGCCATGCAACCGAAAGCATCGCGCCTGATGCCACGCCTCTTAGCAGTTTTCATAGAACAGGTCACAGTAGCGTTTATTATTTTGATAGCCATGAAATAGTACGTTGGTTCAACCCCGATTTTCATTGGAAGTATCTTTTCGGCGACATCCGCGATATTCCTGATTCACCTACCGTAGTGAAAAGCCGCAATATCAGTGAAGATAATGGCAATGCTGTTTTGCTGAATCTTGACAAATGCCGTCATTTTGTTTTCCTTAACGACAAGAAGGATTTCTGTGACAAGAAAGATGTCGCAATTTTCAGAGGACAAGTAGGCACTCGAGAGAACCGCATACGATTTATGGAAATGTTTGGCAATCATCCCAGAATTGATGCAGCTAATACGGTGGCAAAAGGGGGTCTGTTTTCGGGTAATCCCGACGGGAAAGCCACATCCCCCCGTCTGTCACTCTACGAGCATCTCGACTACAAATATATCATGGCATTGGAAGGCAATGATGTGGCAAGCAATCTGAAATGGGTGATGAGCAGCAATTCGTTGGCGGTCATGCCTCGTCCAACTTGTGAGACTTGGTTCATGGAGGGCAGATTACAACCCAATGTGCATTACGTTGAAATCAGGTATGACTATGCCGACCTGATTGAAAAAATGGATTATTACACCGCGCATCCCGATGAGGCTAAAGCTATTGTACACAACGCTAATCAATATGTTGATCAATTCCGTAATAAACGCCGCGAGCGTTACATCGCACTTCTTGTGATGCAATGCTATTTTTCTCTTCCCCTGCTATGATTTACAAAGCAAGGAATTCGCTTTTTATAGTGTGTCATTATCCGAAAGCGAGAATCTTTATTGCTAATTTGCATATTGTCGGATTTGTGGAAAATTTGCGATAGGGATGGACACGTGCTATATATAATAAGGTGCCCTCCCAAAAAGTCCCGAGGCGAGTCCGTCCCGGGCCTCCGCGCAACGGCATTGAGACCGAGAAACGCGTGCGGATTCCCGCCGGAAATGCGCGGAAAACGGCGTAAATCGGCCCCTGGGAAACCGCCGGAAGCCGCATTTTCCGCAGGAAAACCGTCTCCAGGCAATGGCTTTTGCAAAAAGCGTGAAATTTATCTCTCTGATATTCAGATAGAATGTAAAAATATTGAAAAATAATGAAAATAGTTGTTGGAGGTAAGGGAAAATGTAGTACTTTTGCACCCGCAAACGAAAGGAACGGGGGGCTGAAAGACGAGGGGAGTTTGCG
>NZ_JBADWU010000077.1:0-29436 GCF_056203535.1 Candidatus Limimorpha sp.
CTATCAAGATAAGACTTCCAAATGGCAAGGTGTGCTTCAGGACGCTCTACACATCTGCCCAGCACAAGGCCGTGAAGTCGCTGGTCGATGCCCTCGCGTGCGCGTATGAGCGCAAGGGTGACGCATAGTCAAAGTCAGGAAGAACCCGAAGACCGAAGCACAGGTCATGCAGCGCGACTACTTCGCACAGCTGACGCAGATGGCCTCGCAGCTCAGCAACGAGCAGCTGGCTTCGCTCTTCCCTAACAGCGTGAAGGGCAAGACCCGCCGCAACCTCCTGCAGCAGCAGCTGGACAAGTGCGCCGTCACCGCCGATGGCATGAAGCGCGTCGACCTCGGCCTGCTCGAAGGCATCGGCAACGGCAAGCGCATCGACTCGCCCATGCTGAACTGCACGGTCAGCGAAGGCTTGGCCATCACCGTCGAGGCGGATGACCTCCGCGCCATCGGCAAGCCTGTCACGGCTAACTTCATCGTCGTCGCCTACAACGTGACGCAGGGCAAACTAGGTATCTTAAACACGCCTGTCACCGGCACCGATGCCGACCTCGACATCAACGTGAAGGGCTGGGGCAAAGCGGACGACATGGTGCGCTGCTACCTCACCTACGCCGAATCGGGCGAAGATGTCTCAAACCGCGGCTTCGGCTCGTTCATCATCAAGACCCGCGCCGAAAAGTCGGGCAGGAACATCAACAAGAACACGGCCATCACCTCCAACGGCGGCAGCGTCGGCAACGTGCAGCTGCATACCAACGAGGCAGACCGCTAAACCGCCAAGGCCATGACTACCTACGAATGGATCACCACGCTGGCAGTGCCCGTCTCGGGCATTGTCAGCTGGTTGGCGGCCACCCGCCTGCGGCAGAACAAGACCATCCGCGAGATGCAGCAGACCATCTACGAACTCGTCGAGGAGAACAAAAGGGTCTACGCAGAGCTGACTGATGCGCGTCAGGAGATTGTCAACCTTTCGGCGCAGGTCGCACGGCTGACGCTCGAAAACGCCGAACTTAAGCGGATGATCGAGGGATTGGGGTGAGAGATAGGCTTCGCCTAGAAATCCTAGGCCTAACGGCCAGAAATCCATATCAAAAATCATTCAAAAATCAATCACAGCATTGCGAAAGCAACTTGGATTTCCTAAGATTTTCAAAACGGATTTTTGAAAGATTTCTGCGCTTCAGCGCTTCCCGCGAGAACATTAAAAAACACACCACCATGAGAACCATCACCGAAATCATCATCCATTGCAGCGCGACGCAGGAAGGCAAGCCCTTCACCGTTGCCGACATCGACCAATGGCACCGCCAGCGCGGGTTCCGCTGCATAGGCTACCACTTCGTCATCTACCTCGACGGCAGCGTCCATGCCGGAAGGCCCATAGCCGAAAAAGGCGCACACTGCCAAGGGCACAACGCCCACTCCATAGGCATCTGCTACATCGGCGGGCTTGACAGCCTAGGCAAACCCAAGGACACAAGAACGCCTCAACAAAAGAAAGCTTTGAAGAACCTTGTCAACCAACTCAAAAACCAATACCCCAATGCGAAAGTTCACGGCCATAACGAATACGCCAATAAGGCTTGCCCTTGTTTCGATGTGCAAGAGGAATTTCACAAAACACGCAAAACATAGGCAAAACCTTCTAATGGAAAAGGAAGCAGCCAACCGGCTTGCTTCCATCGGCGACCCGGTTGGGCGCCGATACCGACCCAAAAGAATGTTTTGGAAAAGTTTGGAAAGTTTTGTGACAAAGGCCATCCTTGTTTCGATGTGCGTGCTGAATTTTGAGAGCTGCGCCCTGGTGCGCCAACGCACGAAACGGGAAAGCCAACATCAAAAGCAATTTGAACATCATGAGTCAACCATTACAAACGAATTGTGTGACAGCCTTTCTCAAAACTTGCAAATCACCTTCGATGGTATCGAGATTATATGTTATGACACCGCCTCTTCCGTTCCTTCGCCTATAGTGAAAGTAAGAGCCACTAAGGCTGCCATCAGTAAACAGACACAGCAAATCGTCACCCAAAGCGAACGGACAGCGGAATGCGACAGCATTAGAGCAGAAATCGCTAAAGAAATCATTGAGGGGAAAAACAATGATCCACCGCAAGATGGTACTTTTGGGAAAATTCCCGTCATTGGCATTGCGGTAATAATTCTATTAATCTTGTTCATCTTAACAAGAAAAGGGTCGGACAGACCTCGCAAAACATTATTGTAGACAATTCTTACTCGGCGGTAAAAAACATAAAACACCGCCGAGTATTTTTTTAGCAGCAAATTATTACTACTATGACAAAACAAGTCATTTGTTCTTCACCCTCACCCGTCTCAAGTCCAGCAAGTTAGTCGGATTGCTTCCCAAGCCTTCCACCCTTTTGTTGACGAAACGCAGCACCTCGTCGTAGAAAAGCGGTAGGATGGGTGCGTCTTCCATCATTAGGGCATCCATTTGGCGGTAATAGGCGGCGCGTTCATTAGCATCGGTGCAGGCCATCGCCTTGGCATACAAAGCATCGTATTTCGGATTGGAATAATGAGAATAATTCGGTCCAGCGGGAGCAAAATTCGCCGTAGTAAACAGCGAAAGATAGTTTTCGGCATCAGGATAATCGGCCACCCACGAGGCACGGAAAAACGAGAGGCTGCCATTGGCACGCATACTGCGCATCGTGGCCGGAGGCATCACCTCCATCTTGCATTTCAAGCCCACCGCCTCGACTTGCGACTGCACGAACTTACCAATATCGGCATATTCAGCCGTAGTGGAGAGGTTCAGCGTGTAGCCTTCCAAATCGTTTTCACTGACTAAACGCTGCGCCTTTTTCAAGTCATAATCATAGCCAATCGTGTTGTCAAAACCCGGCAAACCAGCAGGAATGATGCCGCCCGTAGCCGCCTCGCCGATACCATTGCGCAGATAGCGCAGCATCTTCTCCCGGTCGATGGAATAGTTCACCGCCTGACGCAAAGCCTTGCCTCGTTCGATGCCCAAAACATCCTCTGAATCAATGTAAAACGAAATGTATTCCGTATTCAGGTAAGGCTCGGTAATGAGATAGATTTTGTCCTCATATTTCTGGCGAAGCTGGCCGTCGTAGGTCAAAAGTTCGTCCTTATAACGCGCATCGATGCCCGACATGAAATCGAATTTCCCCTTGATAAACTCAAAGAAAGCGACCTGTTTGTCGATGAGGAAACTGATGGAAACGGCATCCAAATAAGGCAACCTCTCCCCTGCCTCAAACTCAAAATAATCGGGATTCTTGCGGAAGACGAGCTTCACGTTTTCCTTCCAATACTGGAACGTGAAAGGTCCCGTTCCAACCGGATGATTTCTGAATGCATCGCCATAATATTCAACGGCTTCGTGCGGCACCACCGATGCGTATGTCATCGACAGAATGCCCAAAAACGGCGGAAATGGATTCGACAATTCGATTTGGAAAGTGCTGTCGTCGACTGCCGTGAAAGCATAACCGCCATCATCATGTTTCACCGAAGCAAAAATCCATGACCCTGGCGAATTTAACGATTTGTCAACCACACGGTTAAAGGAATAGACCACATCATTTGCCGTCACGCAACGCGGTTCTGGGTAGGCTTCAGATTCATGGAAAAAAATATCGTTGCGCAAATGGAAAGTGTATGTCAGGCCGTCATCGCTGATCTCCCAGCTTTTGGCAATCATTGGGACGACATTCATGCTGTCGTCGAAAGCCACGAGGCTGTTATACAACTGATTGCAAGCCCAAATGTGAGGCAAATCCTTGGCATAAATCGGATCCAAAGTCAATATGCCTGCCGATTCGTTGTATTTGAAAATGGCGAGGTTTTCATCGGAATTCATTTCTCGGCTGCAAGAAGCGAAAAGCATCGCCGCAAAGAAGATTGATATTATTTTTTTCATCTGACAATCAATAACTAACTGTTCAAAAACAAACTACTATTTATTAATGGACACGAGATTTCGAGACTGCGAGGTTTCGAGAAGCCTCGCATTCCCGTGACCTCGATGTCTCGTGTTCAATATGTAAACCAATTTTGCTCACCTATTATAAGAAGCTAATCATGTAGGGTGGCAAGCACAATGTCTCACCATCTTTTTTCAAATCCTTGTTATAAACCAAATAACGTTCCCTAATGCGCGAAGCATATTTTTCGCAAAAGGCATCCAAGGAAGCATGTGTATTGTAGCCCGACGATTTCACCTCAATCGGGCACAATTTGTTGCCTCGAGACAACAGGAAATCAATCTCATAGCTATGGTTTCCTTTTTCCGTCGGGAAAGTGTAGTAATACAATTCGTTACCTGCCGCACGCAACATCTGCGCCACTAAGTTTTCATACACATAGCCCAGATTCGCCGACAAATCATCACCCAACAGTTTCTGATAAATGATGTTATCGACGAAATCCTTGTCCCAAAACGCCAAAGTGATGAAAAGCCCCGTATCGCCCACATACAACTTGTAATAATTGATGTCCTTCGACAGCAACATTCCCACATTGGGGTCGTTTGAATGATAAGCCACATTGACCGTCATCGACTCCTTCATTTCGCTCACGATTTCGCTCACCGACTCGGCCCTATCGTTCTCCAAAACACTTGAAACCTGATAACGCGAAGCGTTTTTCATCAGTTGCGCCGGTGCCGCACGAAACAGCATCGAGGCCTTCCCCATCGGGTCAATCTTATTGAAATCGTCGAAATACAGATTCAAGATGCCACGTTTCACTTTGTCAACGCTGGCAAAATTATTGGTTTCCAGATACGCATTGACCGCTTGCGGCATTCCGCCAACCAACATGTAAAGCCTCAATTCGCGCTGTTTCAGTTGGTGAAGGCTCCCCAAACTTCTGCGTTTGTCATAAAACACCTTCAGCGTCGGGAAAGTGACTTCATCGCCCAAAGCCCATCTAAACTCCTCGTAATCCATAGGATACATGCGTATTCTATCTTCCTCACTCGGAATGGTGATGTCCTGAATGTTTTTTCGGATGCTGATAAGCGAACCTGTCTCAATGTAATCATAACGCCCATCAGCCACCAGATATTTGATGGCCTGACGCGCCTGAGGGCATTTCTGAACCTCATCGAAAACAATGAGCGACTGCCGTTCCGTCAAAGTCACATGGTAATGCGTCTGAAGATAAAGGAAAATGTATTCGAGGTCTTCCAAATCGTCAAACAGGTTCTTAACCTTATCGGAGACCTTGTTGAAATCAATCAGAATATACGATTTGTACTCGTTTTTTGCGAAAGCCTCGACAATCGTCGATTTTCCAATACGACGCGCACCTTCCACCAACAAGGCCGTCCGACCTTGGTTTTCCTGCTTCCAAAGCAGCATCTGATTGTATATTTTGCGCTTAAAAACACGCTCTTCCATAGCATTGCGATTTTATCATCGCGCAAAATTACATTATTTTATTGAAATACAAGTATTTTTATCAATAAAAATTGCAAAATCCCAATTTTCAAAATGCCTTTTTCCTGCAAAATCCCAATTTTCAAAAGGCTATTTTCCTGCAAAATCCCAAATTTCAGTCACCAGATCCAATTCTCTATTAAAAGGCCTGACTTTAACTTCGAGCCAAGAGAAACAAGATAGGAACACAAGTCATAATTATCATATTTATAGTTTTTATTCAAATTGAGAACAAGATAAAAGTCATGTGAAGGTTCCGGGTAATTCAAATCTCTCATATCCTGACAGCTTTTGATTTCTACTTTACCCAACTTAATATGAAGCAATTGCGCCATGTCATTTCCGCAATGCAAGAGCAAATGTCTGACTTGAAAAACTTCCGTCTTTTCATGTGCCTTTTGCAAAGGAATCGGGTATTTTTCATTCTCGGCACACCAAACATATTTGTCAAGCGAAGTACAAGGAGCTATCAAAAGTTTTTCCGTATCAGGAACGTAATGAAGACCTTTTTGCGGTATCACTTTTCCAACGATTTCCGAAGCCTCATTTTTTAGCAAACGGCCAATAAAATCACGCAAAAGGCTTTTGCTATCCTCACCATCAGGACGCAAAGGAAACGCACCGATATTCACCTTTCCTATTGATTCATAATACCTTGAAAGCTCAATCTTTGATTTTTCCCCTTTGCCAGGGAAAAGGATATAGCCACCGATTACCTCCTTTTTCAAACGGCTGTCATTCTGTTTGTAATAAATGGCATCGCGGTAACGGTGCATTTGATTGATGGCATCATCGGGAGGCGTGTCAACACCATTTTCACGTCTGCTGATACGGTATTTGGCATCAAACAGATAGGTCAGTTTCATGCCTTTAGCAAGGTCGTCTTTGGTCAGTTGCAGCACAATGTCTGGCTTTTGCGGGACTGTCGGCGACACGAGATCCTGCACCGATAACGAATCGTCGCTCACAGAAACCTTGTCATCGTTTTTCGGATTATAAATCAACTCAGCCAGCTGGACTTCATCTTTTTCAAACAAAATGCGCGAATGTTCTCCCCTACCCAGCTCATACACAAAACTTCCATTCAATTCCATACGGTTTTTATGACTCACCGTCACAGAATCACCCATAAGTTCCTTGACGATATGCGAGACTTGGATAAAGCACCAGATTTCATACAAAGTAGCAATATCTTTGGTCTGCATCCTATACATTCCCTCGTTGAGCGAAAACGACTTGTGAAGCAAAATGCTAGTCCTGTAAATCTTCGAATAATTGCTATCATTCTGCAAAACAAGAGATTCCTGCCTCAACCCTTCAAATTTTCCAACTGTTCTGAAAAACGGATTACGCATCAAATGAGTAAGCCTGTTTTCCTGTTCCCTAAACTCCGCCTTTTGCACATCTGAAAGCTGATTCAGCCGCTCCAATTGTTTCATTATGCCAGCAAATTTCTTGGCAACAAAAACAAGCGTATGTTTCAGGAAACGGTTTTCAAGCGTGTTATTTGAATTTTCCTGTTCTTGAACGATATACAAACGGTTTGGTTCGGTACGATGCTCAGCAAACTCCTGTTCCAACTGTGGCGAAAAACGATGGATTTTGTCGGCTCGCTGATACACCTGATACGAGCGCAAACGATGACGCGGACGCTCAATAATATTTTTTGCGGCTTGAATGAATTCCGACTGAATGCCTTGAAACACATTCCACCAAATCAGATCGAAAGTCTCGCCCGAACCTTCGCTGAAACTATGGCAAGTGCGTTTCAGGTAATCCAACGAGAGCATTCTGTATTCCTCTTCTATGTCTCTGATAATGCTTTTCCAATGCTGATGATAATCAAGTTTCGAGGAAAGCACCTCAAAGCCAAATACAAAGCTGCGTTTCTCGCCCGACGGCATTTCGTAACCAATCCTGATTTCCGCCAAGCCAATGTCGTTGCCAAAATTAAGGAATCCCGACAAAATGTTTTTGCGGAACGAAAAATGTTCGCAATCATCCTGACGGGAAGAAAGATACTGCGCTTTTTTGACAGGGATATTAAAATCGACCCAAACTGAATAATCGGTGTTGTCAAAGAATACGGCTGGAGCAATTACTTTTTGCGAAAGCGACATCTCATCAAGCACGACATGCCTCACGCCTTCACTCCAACAATATTGCGAAGTGAGGCTTTCCGGCTGAATGTTCTCTTTCGCCCTGTCAAAGACATCAGCAAACTTTTGACATTCAACGAAAAGCGTAAAATCATCATGCTCAACGCGAAGCAGATCCATAGGCTACAACCAGAATGATGTGTATTGCGTTTTTTCCAGTTTTTTCGTCATTTCCTTCAACTTGGACAGCGAAACGGACGAAGTTTTCAATTCCGACTCACCGAAAGCGCCTTCAAGCAACGACTTTAAATCATCGAGAACCGAACCCACTTTGTCGGCATCGCCCTCAATGCGACTCAGAATCTTCATCGATGTCATTTCGTCAATCGCATTGAGAAAAACATCCTGACCGCCAGACAAAAGCCGACGGTTGACGGCATACACCAGAAACTCGTTTCGGGTGCGATAAGCAATCTTGAAAGGCGTTCCTTCCAGTTTTTCGTTCACCGATTTCAGATAGGTTATCACCTTATCGCACAATCCCTTATAATCTTCTGAATAGACATCCTTCCCTTTAACAAATTGGGCATGTAGGGCTTCGCCAATATAGCCAAAGCCATCACCACCATCGTTCTCCAAACCGCCTTCCAAGTCAACCTCATTCATCTCGATGGTCATGGCGCGGTCGAGCACTTTGCGCGAAAACGAAAACGTGGTCTCGTCCATATTCACCGTTCCAACAACGAAAAGATTTTGAGGAATGGCAATGCCTCTTTCAAGAAACTGTTTCGACAAAGTTTCATCCGATGTAAGTTTATGGATTAAATCGATATACCATTGTTCCGCATTGACTTTCAGAATCGGGTCGGTGACGATTTCTCCATTTTCAAGTTCTCTTGTCTCGATAACCGACAGATATTCTGCAAAATACTGTTCCACCGGTGCCAAATTCATTTCATCCAAGCAAAGGAAACACGGCACATTCCTGTTTTCCCAAGCCTTGACGATGAAACGCAGGAAATCGCCAGCCACGAACTCAGGTTTTCCGCTAATGCGGCTCACATAGCCCAGAAGTTCCGAACTGTCGTGCCAGTTAGGTTTCACCTGAATCATTTCGAAATTGCTTGGCTTGTGAGCCTTAAATTCCTCACTGTCAGGTTTCCAACAAGCACGCGCCAATTCCCTCACAATGCGGCTTTTGCCCGTGCCTGAAATGCCTGCAAGAAGAAGGAATGGCTTGGTGAGGAGAGCGGGAACAAAAGAGAACCTCTCATTAATACTTAACGTTTCAAATTTCCTTATCGGTTTTCTATCGCAAGAATATGATGAAATCATTTCGTACATATTCTGTCCATAATCACTTAGTTTTATTCCATCATCACCTTTTGCAACATCAAAATATTTCTGAAGGCCTTTCGTACTTGGTATATGAGCTCGCAAGTTCCTTACCGTCTGAGAAAATATTGTATCGTTTCTTCCATTATACGATTCCAAATCACTACCATCAGGAGACAATAAAACCATTAACTCCGAAATAAGAGTGGTAGTATCCATTTGCCCACCATATTTGCCAATAATCATGATGGACGGGAACAACAAATCTTCTTGTTTATAATTACTCATAATTTGTAATCAATAAATGTGTAACCTTTTTATCATTCCTATTCATAAAACTTACCACATATTCTTTATTGAATGTTTTAATATTCAAATCTTTACAGTTAGAATATAAATTATAAATAAAGTCTGTGTTTTTTATTATCAACATCCATTTTGCATGGCATTGATTTATTAGATAATGAGCCAATCTAACTTGGTCATCACGAGTGAACTCATTTCGAGCATAAGTGCTGAATTCCGTATCATATGGTGGATCAAGAAAAACAAAGTCGTCTTCCTGCGGAATATTTTTCTTTAAGAAGCTCTCAAAATCGAGATTTTCTATCGTAGTATTCGAAAAACGTGTCAAAACAGGATTGCTCTGATAATACAACAGTTTTTTGTCAAGCTGTTTACTATTGTAAGCAATTCCTCCGTATGGAACATTAAAATCTCCTTTATCATTATATCTAAACATCCCACTGTATGCATAATTTCGCAAGAAAAAGAACAGACATTTTTTCAAAGAATTATCATTAGAATTGTTATATAAATACCTGTAATACATATATAAAGCACTTTTTATTGCGGTTTCTATGTTATTACTAATATCATTTATAGGCATAAACCCATGTCGTATTTCAAGATTCTTCATCCGTAATAATTTCCTATACAGATTTAAATTCAATTCCTCTTGATAAATACTTATTTGATTTGAAGCCAAAAGAACTATTCTTTCACTTTCAGTCAAAGTGCGCTTGCAAAAGGCTTTTACTTGCTTTTTTAGTGTTGTTTCATCAACATCTCCTTTTCTAAACCGTAAATACAAATCACAAAGTTCATCAAAATGAACATCATGAAAACCCTTTGCCTTTTGCCAAGAATCATTCATCAAGAAAGCCTTTTTGTAGAAATCATCATCAGAATATGCAATAGCTCTATAGAGTGATATTAATTCAGTAGACAAATCGTTAATGTAATAATGGTTTGCCTCCAATCCCATAAAGACCGAGCCACCACCAACAAATGGATCATAGAAATTCTTGTAGAACTTGGGTAAATTTGGTGTTATAAAAACAAGTTCTTTCGCCTTTCCTCCTGGCCATTTAATTATCGGCTCCAAATTACAACCTTTCATTGTTTTTCGCCTGAATGCCCAAAAGCGAACTTGTAAAACAAACTTATTCCACACACAAAAAAAGCGGGGCATCCGACTTCTGCCATTCCGTAACTTTAGGTCGTAGGAAACCCCATTCTCCCGAATGACAGATAGATGCCCGCTCACAAAGTATGTTGAATACCTGAAAAAGTGTGCGTGAGGGCATGGTTAGCCCTCGGCACACCAACAGGATATGATACAGCATACCCAAGAGGCATCACCGTGTGCATTGTTCTGGGAAAATGTTTGAATTTCCTACGTTCAAAGTTACCAAGAACAAGCGTTAGTGACGCTTTTTCAATATGTCATCCTCATCACAGGATGAAGATGCTGCAAAATTAGGATATTTTTCGTAAAACGGACAATGGGCAAGGAAAATAAAATCACTTCACCTTAAATCCAATCACCTCGGCATGGAGGTTGGTCAGATATTTGTTATAGTCGAGGTCGTTCTTGTCCTGTTCCCTTTCGAGGGCGAGGTCGAGCACTTCCATCATGTTTTCCACATAATGGAAATTCAGGCCGCTCACATAGTCTTCCTTAATGTCGAGAATGTCGCGCTTGTTGTCGACGCAGACAATCAAATCGGTGACACCATTGCGTTTGGCTGCCAGCATCTTTTCCTTGATGCCGCCAACCGGTAAAACCTTGCCCCTCAAAGTGATTTCGCCCGTCATGGCCAGCTGACCTTTCACCTTGCGTTGCGTAAAGGCTGATGTCAAGGCCGTCAGCATGGTGATGCCCGCCGACGGGCCGTCCTTTGGCGTTGCGCCTTCTGGGATATGGACATGGACATTCCAAGTGTCGAAAACATCAGGCGAAATGTCGAGCTGCGAAGCGTGCGACTTGATGAATTCGTAAGCAATGGTAGCCGATTCCTTCATCACATCGCCTAGATTGCCAGTCAAGGAAAGATGTCCCATGCCACGGCTCAAGCTGACTTCGATGGAAAGGATTTCGCCCCCGACTTGCGTCCAAGCCAAACCTGTTGCCACGCCAGGCGTGCTGTGTTTCACCTCGTCTTCATCACGATGCATCGGGACACCCAACACCTTGTTTAACAATTCAGTATTGACTTTCTTTTCAAATTCATCTTCCGTCACCACCTGCTTGGCACGATAGCGCATGACATCGGCAATGCGACGTTCCAAATTGCGCACGCCCGCCTCACGGGTGTAATTGTCAATGATTTGCATGACAACATCTTTCGGGAAATTGATTTCCGTCGACTTCAAGCCATGCTCCTGCAACTGCTTTGGAATCAGGTGACGCTTGGCGATTTCATATTTTTCCTCGCGCAGATAACCGCTTAAATCGATGATTTCCATACGGTCGCGCAAAGCGGGATGAATGGTCGAAAGGTTGTTTGCCGTTGCGATGAACAGGATTTTCGACAAATCGTAATCCAGTTCAAGAAAATTGTCGTAGAAAGTGGAATTTTGTTCCGGGTCAAGGATTTCCAGCAAAGCCGCCTGCGGGTCACCGCTGATATTGTTGCCGCTGACCTTATCGATTTCGTCAAGCACAAAGACAGGATTGCTTGACTTCACCTTGCGCAAATTCTGAATGATACGGCCCGGCATAGCACCGATATAAGTTTTTCTGTGTCCGCGCAATTCCGATTCATCGCGCACACCGCCTAATGACATTCTGACATATTTTCTGTTCAAAGCCCTTGCGATGGACTTGCCCAAAGAAGTCTTGCCCACGCCTGGAGGACCGACAAGGCATAAAATCGGGGCTTTCATATCGTTTTTCAACTTCAAGACGGCAAGATGCTCAATGATTCTGTCCTTGATTTTATCCAAGCCAAAATGGTCAGCATCAAGCACTTTCTGCGCACGTTTCAAATCGAAATTGTCTTTTGTAAATTCATTCCACGGCAAATCGACGAGATATTGCAAGTAATTCAGTTGAATGCCATATTCGGCAGCCTGCGGGTTGGTACGCTCCAGTTTCTTGATTTCACGCTCAAAGACTTCAGCAATTTCATCCGACCATTTCTTCTTTTTTGCTTTCTCTGTCAATTCGTTGATGTCCTGCTCGTTAGGCGTTCCACCCAGCTCTTCCTGAATGGTACGCAACTGCTGGTTGAGGAAATACTCGCGCTGCTGCTTGTCCATATCGACACGCACCTTGCTCTGAATTTGCATCTTCAAGTCAAGCATTTGCTGTTCGGTAGTCAAGACGCCCAACAAATCGGTTGCCATCTGCGTGATGTCGGTCGATTCAAGCAGCATTTGTTTGGTCGGCAAATCCATCTCCACATTGCTCGACACAAAATTCATCAGGAAAATCGGGCTTTCAATGCTCTTGATGGCATAGCTCGCCTCTTCCGGCAAGTGCTGTGAGCGCGACATGATTTGAATTGCCAAATCCTTGACCGACTGCGCCAAAGCAATGAATTTTCGTGTATGCGGAAAGTCCTTAAAATCGGGATATTCAGCAACTTTGGCCTTGATGTATGGTTCGATTTGCGTTTCCTCGAGCAATTCAAAACGGCACTTGCCTTGAATGATGACCGTCATATTGCCGTCGGGCATCTGCAAAGTCTTGATGATTTGCGCCACCGTACCTATTTTATATAAGTCGGCCAAAGTGGGTTCCTCGACATTGGAATCCATTTGCGCGACGACGCCGATAGCCTTCTTTTTCTTGTAATACTCCTTGACCAAACGCACCGATTTGTCGCGGCCAACGGTAATGGGAATCACCACGCCAGGGAAAAGCACCGCATTGCGCAGAGGCAAAACGGGCAGTTCATCGGGGACTTCCTCGTCCATTCCAAGACGCGCATCTTCAATCGTCAATACAGGTATAAACTCGCTGTTAGCGTCGGTCAAATCATTCATCAGAAATTCATCGTCACGGTATTTCATAGACTATCGGTTTAGTGCCAAAATGTCAGTAATCTGTTTTTAATAATTGTGGCGGCAAAAATAGCAAATAATATGCCACCAAATAAAAAAGCTTCCTAATGCTACGTCAAAATTCATAAAAGCGACACCAACATATTCCAAACTTCCTTATTTTTGCCGCAAAATGCAAATTATCATTACCATGAATCTACACGACGAAGCCACACGCTGCTTGCTCTGCCACGATGCACCTTGCACAGCAGCTTGCTGTAAACCAGGAATCGACCCTGCACGAGGAATTCGTGCCTTGCGATTCGAAAACGAACACTGCCACGGCATTTTTTTTAACCAAGAGAGTTGTGCTGGTTGTCCCGCACCTTGCCAAGAGGCTTGCATCCATCACGATTTTCCAATTCGGATACAGGAAATCGCCCTCCGCACCCCTGCACAAAAAGACCTGCAAGTCAAGGTGGCGGATAAGGCCTTGCCTTCGTTAGCCATTGAGTTTTGCGGCATTCCTTGCGAGAATCCGTTTTTCTTGGGTTCATCCGTCATTGCCAGCAGCTACGACATGATTGCCAAGGCTTTCCGCATGGGTTGGGGCGGTGCCGTTTACAAGACTATCTCTTTCGGTGAAATTCAGGAAGTCTCGCCTCGTTTCGACCAAGTGGGAAAGGAAGGCACACCATTCATCGGCTTCAGGAATATGGAACAGTTGTCCGTCAACACCCCTGAAGAAGACTTTGACATCTTATCAAGACTGAAAAAAGAATTTCCGACCAAGGTTCTGATTGCCTCTATCATGGGCCGCAACGAAGAGGAATGGGTAGCCTTGGCAAAAATGGCAGAAACTGCCGGATGCGACATGGTTGAATGTAACTACTCATGCCCTCACATGGCAGCCAAAGGGCGCGGCAGCGACATCGGTCAAAATCCAGATCTTACGGAACACTTGACAGCATTAGTCAAACGAGCCGTTCATATCCCAGTCATGGCCAAGATGACTCCCAACATCACACATATCGAAGAACCTGCCATTGCTGCAAAAAACGGTGGCGCCGATGCGATAGCCGCCATCAACACCATCAAGAGCGTTACCCTCAAACGCCGTTCCGAAGTAAGCGGTATGGCGACCATTTCTGGTTATAGCGGCAAGGCCGTCAAGCCTATCGCGCAGCGTTTCATCCTCGACATGCGCAAGGATTCCGAATTAAAAGACATGCCCATCAGCGGCATTGGCGGCATTGAATCATGGCGCGACGCCTTACAATACTTAGTATTAGGATGCACCAACGTTCAGGTCTGCACTGCCGTAATGCAATACGGTTACCGCATCATCGACGACCTGATTTTAGGCATTCAAGACTGGATGATAAGAAAAGGCTACAATAGCCTTGATGAAGTTATCGGCAAAGCGCTTCCGCACTTTGTCAGCACCGACCAAATGGATCGCGAGACCTACGTTCTCCCTAAATTCGACCACGAGAAATGCATAGGCTGCGGACGCTGTTACCTCAGCTGCTACGACGGCGGCCATCAAGCCATCCGTTTCGATGAAGCGACACGCCGTCCTCACCTCATTGGAAAACAATGCGTTGGCTGTCACCTTTGTCTTCTTGTATGTCCCATCGAAGCAGTGACGGCAGGCAAAAGAATTTCCAAAATCAGCAAACAATAGCACCCCTATCATGGATTTTCGCACAATCTGAATAAAATAGGAATTGTGCCCTTTAGCCTAAATCTTTGCCTAACGCACCAAATAAAAAAAGCCCCTGCATGGCAGGAGCTTTTTTCTTAAATGCTGACAGAAACTTATTTAGCTTCCTTCTTTTCGAAGAATTTCTTGTACTTGTTGTTGAATTTATCAACACGACCAGCTGAGTCGACGAGCTTCATCTTGCCAGTGTAGAATGGGTGTGATGCACTGGAGATTTCGAGTTTTACCAGAGGGTATTCCTTACCGTCTTCCCAAGTAATGGTATCCTTCGTGTTGATTGTTGAACGTGACATGAACATGTAGTCATTCGACATATCTTTGAAAACAACCAGACGATAATTCTTTGGGTGAATGTCTTTTTTCATCGCTTACTTCCTTTTTAATTTTGAGTGTGCAAAAGTACAACATTTTATTGAACTGGCAAATACTTTTGGAACATTTTTTCTTTTTCTCTATCCAACGATGGATAAAACACTAAAAAACAAGTAATTAAGAAACAACTATTCAGAATCGGCCGAAGCAAGGACTTGGGATAACAAAAAAAGGGTAAGCTACTTATATCGCACCGCTACAACCACCTACCCTTGCTACCTTCCGGTCCTGGGGGATTTCAGCAGGAGCTGGTCGTATAAGACTTACCCGAGGCAAAAGTACGGACTTTTCTCCAAGTGGCAAGCAATTTTTGAAGAAAAATGCAGATTAAGGCCTATTTCGCTGATAATAAAAATGATAAAAATCAATAGCCGTAGCTCGATCCGTCGAAACAATGTGTGCAAAGCTCGCATTTTGGCAAGCCGATAGCGTTCACCACACCCTCAAGTGTATTGAATTTCAAAGTGTCGACTCCGAGTTGTCTGCGCATTTTTTCCACCATATTGGCGTATTCCTTCGAGTTGGCATCGCAATAACGCTCAATGTTCTTGTCGTTTGAGCCTTCCAATTCCTCAACGAAACGCCGAGACACCAATTCCAGCACGTTTTTGGAAGCTGAAAAATTGAGGAAAGGACAGCCATAAAGCAAAGGCGGGCAACTGATGCGGATATGCACTTCCTTGGCTCCGAAACCGTAGAGCATCTTCACATTGTCGCGCAACTGGGTGCCTCGCACAATGCTGTCGTCGCAAAACACCACACGTTTTCCATCCAACAGCTGGCGGTTTGCAATGAGTTTCATCTTGGCCACATGCTCCCTTTGCTTCTGGTTGACAGGCATGAAACTGCGCGACCATGTAGGCGTATATTTCACCACACCACGCTTATACGGCACCTTTTTAATATTGGAATAGCCCAAAGCCATGCCGATGCCCGAATCAGGAATGGCAGAAACATAATCGATTTCGACATCATCATTTTTGCCAACCTCGACGCCTTCGCGATAACGCGCTTCTTCCACATTAATGCCTTCATAATCAGTGACCGGATAGCCATAATACACCCAAAGGAATGAGCAAATCTGACGCTTGTCATTGGGCTTTTGCAACTGTTCCACACCATTTTGAGTGACTTTCACGATTTCACCAGGAGCGACATTGTAATAAGTGCTGTAATCCAAATTGATGTAACTATGGCTGTCGGAAGCAACGGCATAGCCATCTTCTTTCTTTCCGATGACAATCGGCGTGCGTCCATAAAAATCGCGGGCGGCAATAATGCCATCATCGGTCAGAATCAACATCGAGCAGGATCCTTTCACCTTATTATATACATTGTTGATGCCATCAATGAAAGTTTCGCCCTGCGTAATCAGCAAGGCGACCAGTTCGGTCGGGTTTGTCGTTCCCGAACTCAACTCGGCAAACTGCTGGCGGTTGTTGAGGCAAAGCTCAACCAATTCGTCAATATTATTGATTCGGGCCACCGTAGCAATGGCAAAGCGGCCAAGATGCGAATTGACCGCAATAGGCTGCGCATCCGTATCACTAATGACACCAATGCCCAAATTACCAGCGAATTTACCAATTTCATCGCTGAATTTCGTCCTGAAATAGGAATTTTCGATGTCGTGAATGGAACGATGAAAAAGATCGCCCTCGCGCGTCACCATGCCGGCACGCTTCGTGCCAAGGTGAGAATGGTAATCAATGCCATAGAACAAGTCCGTCGAACAAGGTTTTTGAGAGATAACGCCAAAAAAGCCACCCATAAATTACTATAATTTAGTTGTTTACAAAACGACAAAAGCTGTCCAGAAACACATCTCAGACAGCGGCAAATATACGGCATTTACTCAGAAAACCGAAACATTTTATCATGCTTTTTGATGAAAAATAGTATTTTTGCCGCCAAATCAACGCAATATGTTTTTAAAGCTATACGAAGAGAATCCAAATCCACGCTATGTGAAAATGATATTGGAATGCCTCGCCGACGGCGGTGTCATCATCTTCCCCACCGACACCATCTACGGCATGGGCGGCGGCATCAACAACCCAAAGGTATTGGATAGGATCTGCCAAATCAAGGGCATTAGGAAAGAAAAAGCCAATTTTTCGCTCATTTTCCACGACCTGAGCATGTTGTCGGAATTTACACGCCCAATCAGCAATAATGTTTATAAGATGATGAAACGCAACCTTCCCGGACCGTTCACTTTCATTTTGGAAGCCAACAACAATGTGCCACGCATTTTCCAAAGCAAGAAAAAGGCCATCGGCATACGCATTCCCGACCAGCCCATCATCACAAACATTGTGAACGAGTTTGGTTCGCCAATCATGACTACATCGTTGGTCGATGAGGAAGACGAAATAGGCGGCTATTTGACCGACCCTGAGGAAATAAACGAGCGCTACAAGGACAAAGTCGACATCATTATCGACGGCGGAGCTGGCGAAAACACGGCAAGCACGGTTGTCGATTGCACTGATAATGAAATAATTATTGTCCGTCAAGGCAAAGGCATTCTTGACTGAAGAAAAAAATTTCGGTTTTTGGGTTGCCGTATCAAAAAAATGAGTACTTTTGCAACCGCAAAATCAAGGATGACTTGGTAGCTCAGCAGGTAGAGCATCACACTTTTAATGTGGGGGTCCTGGGTTCGAGCCCCAGCCAGGTCACCAAAAGCAAACAACCCTAATTGATTATCCGTCAGTTAGGGTTTTTTCTTTTGCCTAAAACCATTATATTTTTGACGTGATTTTGGCGTAATAAGTAGGTGAGCAAAATTCGTTTACATATTAGTCCGGTGCTTCCATCCTTCGATGCTTCGACATCGTCACACCCTTGAAGAAGGGTGTCAGCAAGCGAAGCTCAGCAACCTGATTTGCAGCTCATTGAGCCTGTCGAAATGAGAAGATACTTTTGCAGTTTAATTATGAATAGTTACTTAAACCAGAGCCATAACTTTTTAAAAAGCATCGGCAGTTGGCTCCACTTCAAGCCAACTTATTGCACCTATAGATAATTTCCTCTCCCCGACGCGCCAAGTGCATACGCTCGCGCTGGGCTTCCGGGAGTTCGTAATACAGACGGTCTTCGGTGACATCGAAGCCGGCCTTGCGCAACACATCGGCATAGTCGCGGCCAAACTGACGCACATGGTCGTATTGGCCAAAAAGGCGTTCGCGCTCCTTCGGGTCGGTGATGCTTGGGTCTTCAAAAGTATCGACATCGGGATTGATGGGCACCAGAAGAATCGCCCAACCACCGGGTTTCAAAATGCGCTTGATTTCGGCAAAAGCCCTGTTCGCATCGCTCACATGCTCCAGGACATGGTTGCAGATCACCACATCGAAAGTATCGTCAGGCTGCTGAATAGCAGTGACATCCAGATGCAGGTCGGCAATCGGCGAGTCGAGGTCGGCGGTGGTGTAATCAAGGTTTTTCAAGGCACGAAAACGCTTGAGGAAAGGCTGCTCGGGCGCAAAATGCAAGACCTTCAAAGGCGCCGTGAAGAAGTCGGTTTTCTCTTTCAGATAGAGCCAAAGCAGGCGATGACGTTCCAACGACAAGCATCTGGGGCACAAACGGTTATCCATCGCCACCCCGTAGCCGTAGGGCAAAAACTTGCGGAAATGCGAGCCACAGACGGGACATTCCACCTTGTTGCCCCAATAGAAAGGGCGAATGAAAAAACTGAACACATAACTCAACTTGATGAGCCACTGACGCGGGAAAATGCGTGTAAAAAAGGAAATAAGTCTTTTCATTGCATCATATTTGTTATCGTTTCAACCATGCGTGACCAAGAATATTTCTTCTTTTCTTCGGCCACGTTCGTCTCAAATTCATTCATTCGTTGTGAATCAAAGAAATCGACAAGTGCATCAGCTATCTTGCCGCTATCGCAATCGGTGACATAGCCGACTTTGCCGTCAGGCACCATCTCCTTCAGTCCACCGACATCGGTCACCAACATAGGCCGCTCAAAGTGATAAGCAATCTGAGTGACACCACTTTGCGTTGCCGACTTATAGGGCTGAACCACAATGTCAGCAGCATTAAAGAAATATTTCACCTGACTGTCGGGGACAAACTCCGTATGCCAGATTATCCGACCTTCCAAGCCAAGTTTATGTTCCAGTTCATGGTATTGTTCACCGCCATTATAAAATTCACCGGCAACAATCAGCTTGACGTTTTTCGACTTGAAACGCTCATCGGCAAATGCTTCCAGTAGCAAATCAAGACCTTTGTAATCGCGAATGAAGCCAAAGAAAAGCATATAGCGGCACTCAGGCTCCAAATCCAGAAAACGCAGAGCCTCGTCTCTGCTCACTTTTTCCCCAAAGTTATCGAATAAAGGATGAGGGCACAATGCAGCAGTTTTTTTCTTATCGAACAAACGCAAATCGTCAAGTACAGACTGCGACATGGCCACGAAACTGTCCACCGACTTGATGAAATAACGGGCAAACGCCTTGTCACCAATACGGTGTTCGTGAGGAACGACATTGTCGAGCAGGCTCACCACTTTTGTCTTCCCGTTTTTTCTTGCCATGCGGCATATCGTTCCAAGGCAAGGCGCCATGAACGGCAGCCAGAACCTTGTCAATACCAAATCGCATCCGTTTTTCCGAATCATTCTGCCTACCTTAAGCCAATTGAACGGGTTGACCGAATTCACCATTCTCGTAATCTTCAAGCCTTCGGGAGCTGATTCCGACGAAAACTGCGTTTTGCCAGGAAACAGGAAATCGGGATACTGAAGCGAGAAAGTTATAATTTCAGCATCCCAGCCTTCATCCTGAAACTCCTTGGTCAGCCTTTCATTATAGGCAGCCAACCCGCCACGATACGGATAAGCCGTACCCAAAACAAGCACCTTTTTCATATTCGCATTGTATTAAATCACGGAAAAAACAATCATCTTTTCCTCTCAAATGTATGGGCAAAAATATGAAATAATCAAGTAGACAAAAAGATATAAACGAAATTTGTCTTAATTTTGCAGCAAATTAGAGTTTTTCTATGGAAGGATTTTTGACATTCTTGTTTATCGTCATCGTAGTGTTCTACGCATACAGTCTGATTATCAAGCTGATATTCAAGCACAAACTGAAAAAATTGGAAAAAGAAATAAATCAGGACGAATTTGAAAGTCCAACGAGCAAAAAGCAAGACATACACGTTGACCCGAATATCGGTGAATATACTGATTTTGAAGAAATTGAATAAAAACACATCAACAATGAAAATATCGTTAAAAGACAACAGCACAAAGAAAGCACTTGGCATTTTGATTGCCATAATCGCTTTTGCCCTTATCACCTTGCTGTATTTCAACCCAATTCTTGAGGGAAAACGCATCAAGCAGCACGACATCGAAATGTTCAAAGGCATGTCGCATGAAGTAGTCAGTTACCGGGAAGCCACAGGTGAACAGACCTTGTGGACCAACTCCATGTTTGGCGGAATGCCGGCTTGGAACATCAGCGTGCCCCAGAAAAGCAACCTGATGACTGGTGTAAGCAAAGTCTTGACATTAAATTTTCCAAATCCCATTGGAAGCGTATTTATTAGCATGTTAGGCTTTTTCATCCTTTTGCTTATACTCGACAACAGCATAGGAATCAGTTTCTTAGGAGCCTTAGCTTACGGCCTGACCTCTTACCTGTTTATCATCATTGGGGCTGGGCACAACAGCAAGGCTTTTGCCATGGCCTACATGGCTCCCGTCATTGCCGGCATCATTCTCACCTACAGAGGGAAATACCTGACGGGGAGCATACTCACAGCCATCGCCCTAGCATTGGAAGTAAAAGCCGGGCACTTGCAAATTACCTATTACCTCTTGCTAATTGTAGTGATGATTGTCATTGCAGAACTAATCAGCGACATTATTAAGAAAAAGGGTGCTCACTTCCTGAAAGCCAGCGGATTGCTCATAATAGCCGCCAGCATTGGCATCCTCACCAATTCGATGACGCTTTATGCGAACTACGAATTCGGCAAGGAAACCACACGCGGGAAACCCATTCTGACGCAGGTCGCTGACAATCAGACAAAAGGACTCGAACGCGACTACATCACCCAGTGGAGTTATGGTATTGGCGAGACTTGGAGTTTATTGATTCCTAACGCGAAAGGCGGCGCATCGGCTTATATCGGCAACGACAATCCTGCGCTTGAAAAAGCCGACCCACAGTTCCGCTCCAGCATTGCACAAAGCAACGCCTATTGGGGAGACCAGCCCGGCACAAGCGGTCCCGTTTACGTCGGCGCCATCATTGTTTTCCTGTTCGTTTTAGGTTGTTTCACCGTGAAAGGCAAACTGAAATGGGCATTGCTGGCAGCGACAATCCTATCCATTTTGCTCAGCTGGGGCAAGAATTTCATGGGATTCACCAATTTCTTCCTCGATTTCGTGCCAGGTTACGATAAATTCCGCGCCGTTTCCATGACTTTGGTCATTGCCGAAGTATGTATGCCATTGCTCGGCATTTTGGGCTTGGCCGAATTAGTGAAAGACCAGGAGCAATTCAAAAACAAAGCCAAATATCTGTACATCTCCTTGGGCATCACGGCCGGTTTCTGTCTCTTGTTCTACATTGCGCCGAAACTCTTCTTCAGTTTCCTCAGTCAAGGCGAAGCCCAGCAGTTTGGCGAAATGATGTCGGGCAAGGATGGTGCTATCTATCAAGCCTTTGCGACACAACTTGAAGACGTGCGCGTGGCCATTTTCCGCAAGGATGCCATCCGCAGTTTCTTCTTCATCATCCTTTCTGCCGTACCGATTTTCCTCTGCGGGAAAGGCAAGCTGAAAGCTGCGCCCGCTTTCCTCGCTCTCGCTGCATTGACTCTCATTGACATGGTTCCGGTCGACCGCCGATACCTCAACAACGACAACTTCATCGACAAACGCCAATACGACAAGCCTTTCACCGCTTCGGTTGCCGACAAAGCCATTCTGAGCGACCAAACACTGGACTATCGCGTCATCAACCTCACGAAAGACGTTTTCAACGATGCCAGCACATCCTACTTCCACAAGTCAGTGGGTGGCTACCATGGTGCTAAACTTCGCCGCTATCAGGATGTGATTTCGAAATATTTAGGGACAGAAGTACACAACTTCAATTCCATTTTCAAAAACGTCAAGACAGAACAAGATTTCATCAACGGCATGAGCCAGCAGAAAGTGCTCAACATGCTGAACACCAAATATGTGATTTACGACCCGAACTCCGAACCTTTGCAAAACCCGTGTGCTTTCGGCAATGCCTGGAGCGTCAGCGACATCAATTGGGTGACGACGCCAAACGAAGAAATCGATGCCATCGCCACGACCGATGTCCGCACAACGGCCATCATCAGCAAGGAATTTGAAAAACAAATCGGGGTCTACAGCCCGACCGACAGTCTCCCTGCACAAATCGAGATGACAGAATACCGCCCAAACAGACTCACTTACCAATACCACGGAACAGAAGACGAGCTCGTCGTTTTCTCCGAAATATGGAGCTGCTACGGTTGGAAACTTTTCGTTGACGGCGAAGAACAGCCTTTGCTCCGCGCCAACTACCTGCTGCGTGCCGCCATGATTCCAAGCGGCAACCACGAGCTGGTGATGCAATACGACATAAAAGCCTATCACACAGGCAACACCATTGCTTTCATCAGCTCACTGATACTGATTTTAGGCCTCGTTGCCGCCCTTGTCATCACCTTTAAAAACAAGAAGAAAGCCGAAGCATGAAACGCGTGCTAATCATCACATATTATTGGCCACCATCGGGAGGCAGCGGTGTTCAGCGTTGGCTGAAAATGTCGAAATACCTGCCCGAATATGGCTGGCAGCCGGTGATTTACACTGCATTGGATGCGGAATACCCCGTAGAAGACCGCACATTAGAGCGAGACATTCCCGCCGAAGCTGAAGTCATAAAAAGGAAAATCGTTGAACCCTACACCTTTTACAAGAGGTTCTTAGGAATCAAAAACGAACAGAAAATCAAAGTCGGGTTCATCAACGAAGGCGAACGCAAGCAAGGCTGGAAGGAAAACCTTTCGCTTTGGGTTCGCGGCAACCTGTTCATTCCTGACGCACGCTGCTGGTGGATAAAGCCATCGGTAAGATACTTGAAAAAATATTTGAAAGAACATCCCGTCAATGCCATTATCAGCACTGGGCCACCCCATTCCATGCACCTGATAGCCTTGAAGTTACACAAAGCGCTCAACATCCCATGGATTGCCGATTTCCGCGACCCTTGGACGGAAATTGACTATTACGACCAACTGCACCTGACACCGCGCTCCGACCGCAAGCACCACAAATTGGAACACGAAGTGCTTACACAAGCCGACCAAGTTGTCACCGTGGCTCCCGATGGTGCAAGACGGTTAGAAGCCCTTGGCGCGTGCAATGTCAAGACCATTTACAACGGTTTCGATTGGAACGATGAAGATCGAAGCACTGAAACACGGCCACAAAACGAGAAGTTCAACCTGACTTATATTGGTGTCTTGTCGAAGATACAAAACCCCGAAAACCTTTGGGAAGCCATCGGCGAACTCGTCGAAGAAAGCGAATCATTCGGCAAGAAACTGCAAATCAACATGATTGGTCAGATTGACCAATCGGTCGAGGTTGCCATTCGAAAAGCGAAGTTAGAGCAATATGTTGTTTTCAGGCCTTACATTCCTCACGAGCAAGTCCTTCAACAACAACAAGCCGCTGACTTATTGCTATTGCTGCTCATGCCCGACAGCATGCCGAGAGCAAAAGGTTTACTGACAGGAAAGCTCTTCGAGTACTTGTCATCAGGGACTCCCATTCTTTGCATTGGCCCAGAAGACGGCGATGCCGCCCACATCATCAGCGAAGTCCAAGCCGGTGTGACCGTTGATTTTGAGGATAAGGAAAAAATGAAAACTGAGATCTACAAGTTATTCACAGTTTATAAAGAAAATCAACTAAAAACAAACAGGGACCAACAACTTTTAAAATATTCAAGAAGGAATTTGGCAAAAGACTTCGTTAAACTCCTCAACAATTTGCAATGAAATCCGCAAAACTTGTATAGTTGGAATCCATATTCCAATTTCTTTCCCATTCGGCACGTGCCGATTCTCTAAGTTCCAGAACTGCATTTTCATCAAAATCTGAGAATCTCAATATTATGGATTTGAGTTGTTGCGGTGTAATATCTTTTGGGAAAAGAATCCCTAAATCGCTATTGACAATTTCAGATGTTCCGCCAACGTCAGAAGCGACAACTGGAATACCAAACGACACAGCTTCCATGATAGACACTGGTACTCCTTCACTTCGACTAACATTGACAAAAAGGTCAAAAGACGATTTCTTCACGAAATCCAAGAGAGCATCATGTTTCATCTGTCCCTTGAAATCAACGCGGATATTATCGGGGAAAGTTCTGGTCAACTCCATAATCCTGGTTCTCAATGGTCCGTCACCAATATGAGTCCACGATATTTTTCTGTCATCAATAAGCCTTAACGCATTTGCGAGAAGATCGAGACGTTTTATTTCGACGATATTTGAGCAGCTCAGGATGCGGAATTCATCGTGTTCTGAAAGTTCCTCAATCCCGAGGTCTTTGCTTCCCAATCTGCTTAAATATAATTTTTCGTGAATGGTTGGATATTTCCCATCAAGATAGTCAAAGCCATTCTTCGAGATGGTGCAAACGACATCAAGAGCATCTAAAAGTTGTTTCCTGAAAGGGATGTAGCCTTTAGCTTCTTCATATAGGTCGGAGCCATGGAAACGCGCTATGGCTTTGAAAGTCCTTTTGACTGATTTTTTCATAAACGGCAAAGCGTTAGCCGTCATATCGCCCCAATAGAAATAGCACACGTGATGGTCACAAATGCCTTCGGTAGTTTTCCTAAAACTCTGGCTCGACAAAACACATCTTGTCACCAAAGCCGAGGTAACCGTAATCCAAAGCCTTTTCGAAAATTTACCCTTTCCTGAAATGATTTCGTGAAAAATGTCTGGTATGGGAGAAGTGTTAAATAACCCTTTTACAATAAGTTTCGCTTTTTTTTTAGGATTAAAGTCAAGAATTGGCTCCTTAACTATGACATTAGAGCATTTCACAGAACGTTTTTCGCCATCGCCCCACAAGGGAATGACATAAACACAATCAAACACTTTGGCAAGATAATCCACCTCATCGGCGAGGAATGTCTCGGAAACACCATAAGGGTAGTTGTTTGAGAAAAGGTAAAGTGTTTTCATAATGGCAATTCGTGGAACACTCCCGTTCCTGGATTCTCTTCTAAAGTGTAATATACGGTATTATCGATATCGTTGTCGTGGCTAAACGTCGGGTCGGGTATCATAAAGTTCTTGCCATAGTGAGCACACAAATGTTCATCGGTCTTTTTGGGAATATAGATGTCGCAGCCTTTAAAGACAGCCCTTTCAAATCCGTTATTGGGGACATTTTTCCTTTTCACCGTCATTGTCAGCATTTTATTCAGATGCTGTTTCTTAACCGGGAAAACTGGCGACTTGAACATATTGCAATATTGGATTGAGGGATTTGAGGCATCGACTCTGAAATAAAACAAATCAATGGTTGTATGAAGATACCTGTAACTTTCTTCCATACCCCCATCTTTAGCGTGGAAATCACGTACCAACTTGAAGCCATTCTCAGTCAAGCATTTCCTTACTTTCGCTGCATCATACAAACGGACACCGACATCAAGATCGAAATCGTGCTTGATGAAATCGTGCTCGCGATAGAAGCCAAGCAAGGTGCCAAACTCTAACCAAAAGACTATATCGTTTGAATTCAAAGTCTCTGTAAACTTGCGGAAGAGTTCTTCGTTTTCAGCGATAAAATATCGTTGTTTGCGTTTCTGCCTTCTCCCAAATCTCAACTTGAAATAGACATTATACATTCCCATAAAAAATGGGATAGTCTTCAAGTAATCTTTAATGCGATTTGATTTTTTCATCTTCTAGCTATTACTCTGATATAAGTTTCATCTTGTCCGTTGAAAGGGGCAAATCCCTTGTTCTCAACCGATAAGTCAATTTTAAATCCAATAGATTCAAGTTCTTTACAAAGACTCTCAAGTTTCAGAAAACGGCGATAGTGTTCATTATATACAAACGCATCTTCATCATTTTCAACAGGCTCTCCTAACCCATAAATTTCATTTTTCTGTCCTCTCACCTCAATGCAAAGCATTCCTCCTTCCTTCAGGTTTCTGAAAACCCATCGCAAAGTCATCGACTGCTGTTTCTTTGAAACGGAATGCAAAGTAAATCTTGAATAAACAACATCGTATGGTTTATCGTCAGGCATGCTGGTGAAGTCATCACATCTAAAATCAAGATTTTCAACACACTGATACTGCTTTACCAAAAAGCAAATCTCATTATAGCACTGGTCGATAGCAACAACGGAGTAGCCCTTATTGGCAAAAAACACAGAATCTCTTCCATTTCCACAACCAAGTTCAACTATTTCGGCGCACCTATCTCCAAGCAAATCAGAGACATATTGAGCAAATAATGAAGGGACAAGCTCTGCATTATGCTTTGAATAATAGTTTTCCCAATACTTAAAATCCATACTTAATATTCTCATTAACATCCATGATGGCGAATACCATTCCCATGAATGAGATTAGTAGGCGCAAAAGTAATAAAAATAGCACGATCAAAGTAAAGAAAAGAGAAAAACAGGGGAATAACACACGATCTTCCCCAAAAAAAACTATTTTTGCACAGAATTACAATACTTTCAGAATTATGAGCAAGACAAAGAGATTTATTCTAACATTATTGCTGACATTACCTCTATTGTTGTCGGCACAACAAACCGTGTTTATAGGTGACATCCTTTGCACCGACGGAAGCACCTTAAAGCCAAATGAATTTGCCCAATCCGGGAAAACGGCGAAAGGAGTAGTTACGTTTATCGATGAATCGGGCGAACACGGATGGGCCATCAGCCTTGACATCGAAGCCCGCGACATCCACTGGGTGGATCCAATGTACTACTACGAAGGTTACGACATCCCATTATTGAACAACTGCGAGTTTTCAGGTGATGCCATGCAAGACTCCGATGGTTACCGAAACACCATGATTATCCGTTCGGCTCACGGAGCCGACTGGTATCCCGCCGCTTGGTGCGTTGATTTCGACAACGGATGGTATCTTCCTGCCGCTGCACAAGTCCGCTGGATGGTAGCCTACATCACCGAACTGAACCAATCGTTAGCTATCGTTGGTGGCACACTTTTCCAACACGATAATCCAAGATGGTGGTGGACTTCGACAGAAAGGACCGGTTTGCATGCTATCGTTGTCAGCGAGACTGGAAGCGTTGGCAACTATATGAAATACAACTATTATTACACTTACAGAATCGGTGTCAGAGCCGCAATAGATTTTTAACGGAAAGGAGAACGACATGAAAACTTTGAAATATCAACTTATAGCCATATTTAGTTTGGCCTTTTGTTTCGCACAAGCGCAAAGTCCAGTCATTGGCGAAGTGCTGACCGCTTCCGACGGCACTGCTGGAGTGGTGTTTTACGTTTCGCCCGACGGCAACACATGCTGGATGGCCGCCATGATTGATTTGGATGGAACCTACCAATGGGGACCCTACGGCGACATCCCTGAATTAGAAAACTACAATTCCGCAAACGACGAAATCTGGTATGACTTGCATTACGAACCTAATGGCCTGGAAAACACGAGCATCATGTTTCACAATCAAGGATATAACAGCAATTACCCTGCATCGCTCATCAATTTCAAACATGGCTGGCACATTCCATCGGCAGGACAACTGAGCAAACTCTATGCCGCCTTGCCCTACATCAATCATGTTTTCACACAAAACGGCGGGACAGAAATGGCATACGATTACTACTGGGCAAGCACCGAAAGTTCCTCGCAACAAGCATGGGCAGTCAATTTCGATGACAATTCTTATAAAGGAGGATTCCTGCAAGAGTTTGACAAACTCACACAACTTCATGTCCGCCCAATCTGGATTTCCGAAATCAGCATTTCACCAACCGTTGGCGAAATCGCCACACCTGAAACGATTTGCTCCGGCAACAGCCTTGATTTGCACACACCAAGCACACAATACGCAACACACCAAGGATGGCAAATCGCTGCCGACGAAGACTTCACTGATTACCAAGCCTACAACGGCGAAGCCCTTGACGAATCATTTGACGGCTGGTATTTGAGATACTTCGCTTCCAACCATTTGGGCACCGTCTACAGCAACACGGTTCAAATCTCAGTTCTACATACTTCTGTCAGTTCGTTCGACATCAACAGTTGCGGTTCTTACACCTGGAATGACCAAACTTACACCGAAAGCGGAATCTATCAGCAATACTTCCCAATGCCTAATGGTTGCGACAGCATAGCAACCTGCTATCTGACCATCTGGCATGATTACGCGGACTCCTTCAACCTCACCAGCTGTGATTTTTGCATTTGGAATGGCATCACCTACACCCAAAGCGGCGACTACGAACAGTCCTTCACCACGCAATTTGGTTGCGACAGCATCGTCACATTGCATCTCACCATAAATCCATCTACGACGCACGAGTTCATGATTAGCACCTGCGACAGCTACATCTGGAACGGCACGGAATACTACGAAAGCGGCGACTACGAACAGACATTCACCTCGTCAACAGGCTGCGACAGCATCGTCACCCTGCACCTCGCCATAGAAACATTTGACGAAATGCAAGCCATTGAAGGTGACACAGAAGTTGATTCCTACCTCACGCCAAACAGCGTTTTCGTCCAGTCCGGCTTTATGAGCGCTACCAATTACCAATGGGAAATCGAACCAACCGTGGCTGGAACGTTAACCACTAATGGTGGCATTGTCCTCGTGAATTGGTCACCTGAATTTAAAGGCAACGCTACACTCCGAGTAATGGTCAGCAACGCTTGCGGTGAAGGCGAAAACGCAATCACCGTGAACGTGAAGAACTCAGCCGTTGTCAGCGAAAACAGCATCAATGCCAAACTTTATCCTAACCCGACATCAGGCGACATCAATATTGAAGTTCCCGGAATGCAACACATTACCATAACGAACACCTTGGGACAGACCGTCGTCGACATGGAGCTTGATGCCGA
>NZ_JBADWU010000078.1:0-3920 GCF_056203535.1 Candidatus Limimorpha sp.
GCCATGTCTGTCAGTCTTTTGCTTGTTTTGTTTTCTACCACTAAGATAGGTGAAATTCCTGACATGGCAATCTCCTGGGCAACTTTTTGTTGCTCAGGATTTTATTCCTTTTAATCTATTACAGGTGTGCGGAATTAAGGATATTCAATATTTTGTGATTCCATCTTTTATTTCTCCATAACTTCCACCTCATCAATCATAATCCAGGCTTTTTCGCCGGTGCTTGGGTGCCATTCGGGAAGCGTGCCGTAGTTTTCGGCCTTTTTCTTTTCCCACTCTTCTTTTGCGGGGTCGTAATATCTTGGAATGTAGTTGAATTTCCTTGATTGTTGTCTATAGAAGAATTCCATAATCGAAAATTATTGAATTTACAAAGGTAGGAAAATTGTATAAATATTGTTCTTTAATTAAACTCGTTTTTCAAATTCAGTTGTTTTCCTCGTAATAATACGAATAGATTATATTGCAAAGATATACTAAATTCCGATATAAAGGATTGAATATTTTGCATTTAAAGTGTTCCTTTTATGCTTTCGGATTCATTTCAATTCATTTGCGATGCACAAAAACACAAAGCGAGGCATTTGAAGCCAATCGACGAAACTAAACAGATTTTTTTGCATTCTGCAAGCCAAAAAGACTATCTTTGCGGCATGAAACTCGACAAACGCTTTCAGATACACAGCAACTCCTTGGATCCGAAGCAAGGCGACATCCTGATTTCGGAACCTTTGATGAACGACTTCCACTTTGGCCGTTCCGTTGTTCTGCTTGTCGACCACAGCGAAGCCGACGGCACTTTCGGCGTAATTGTCAACAAACAGTTAGATGTCAGTGTCAATCAGCTTGTTGACGACTTTCCCGACTTTGATGCACCCATCTATTTGGGCGGCCCAGTTGCCGAAGACCAGATTTTTTTCATGCACACCTTGGGCAATCTCATCCCCGATGCTTGCAAAATCATGGAGGGCCTTTACTGGGGCGGTGACAACAAGACCCTCGACACGCTGATAGCCACGGGCATTGCCAACGAGGACAATGTTCGGTTCTTCCTCGGCTATTCTGGCTGGGAATCGGGGCAATTGGTCGGTGAATTGGTGCGCAACTCTTGGTTAGTGAGTCATGTAAGCACCGATAGGCTTCTCACCACAACACCCTCAAAGATGTGGGAGACATACGTCAACAATTTGGGAAAGGATTACGAAATGTGGAAACATTTTCCGATGAATGCGGAAGATAACTGATAATCAAAGAACCACACGATTTCCACCTCTCCCAAGTTGACTTCAATCATAAAAAAAACGGTCATAGCACTACTGTTACAACCGTTTTATCAGTAACAAGCCTGTTTTCAGCTTATGCTTCTTCCGTCAAATCAACGATTTCAGCTTCTGGAGCATTTTTCATCACCGATGCAATGCCGTTGTTCATCGTGTCTGCGCTGGCATACATCTGGCTTGAACCTATAATCTGTCCGTTGGTGGCCATCAGATTGAAGAAAGGTTTGCCGTTTGAAGCCACTTTCTTATCGAAACGAGCTTCGGTCTGAGCGTTCTTTTTCACCGATTCAACACCATTGAGGCATGAAGCCTTGGTCTTGTAACCCTGGCTGCTAAGGATGACTTGTCCGTTTGTGGCTTTCAGATTGAACTGAAATTCGCCGTTCTTTCTGGTTGTAATTTCAAATTTACCCATGACTTATCTGTTTTTCAAGTGAGTTAAGGCTGCAAATATAGGAATTTATTGATTTAACGATTTCAAAATTTAAAAAATTCAAAGATTCGCAGATTCAAAAATCATGGATAAAAAACATATTTGAAGATCCTTGACTAATAAATCACCCTTGCAAACGTGCCAGCAATTCGTCGCGATAGCTTGCTCCCACAGGAATTTTCGTTCCGGCAACCGTGACATCCGACTTGTCGAGATCCTGAATATGGTCGAAAGAAACAATGTATGACTTGTGGACACGCACGAAACGGTCTTGCGGCAGCATCTCCTCCAAATCCTTCAAGGCGAACAATGCCGTAATGCGGCGTTGTGGCGTGTGGAAAGTGACATATTCGTGCTGTCCCTCGATGAAAAGCAAGTCGTCGTAATTGATTTTATACAGCTTGTAATCGGCCTTAACCGTAATGAAATCAGTGGATTTGCTGACGGCATCCGAAGTCTTTTTCGCATTGATGACCTCCGTCTGCGCATTGCTGCCAATAGCCTTGCTGATGGCCTGGAAAAAGCGTGGGAAATCGAATGGTTTCAAAAGATAATCGGTCACGCCAAGATTGAAAGCATCAACCGCAAACTCGGAATAGGCCGTAGTGAAAATCACGGCAGGCTTGTGTTCGAGACTTTGCACCAATTCAAGCCCTGTGATGTCAGGCATCTGAATGTCAAGCAGAAGAATGTCGACTTTGTTGTTTTTCAAGGCTTCGATGGCTTCAACGGCATTCGCACAGCTTGCCACCAATTGCAACGAGTTGATTTTCGACACATAATCCTGTAAAAGTTTTCGCGCCAAAAATTCGTCATCGACGATTACCACATTATATTTTTTCTCTGTCATATCTCAATTGTAACTTTATATTTTCCTGTATCTTGTTCAATTTCAAAACGATAGTTTTCTCCGTAATGCAACATCAGGCGCTGGCGCACATTCTTCTGTCCTATCCCCGACTTTGCCTCGCGGTTTTGGGCAACCGTCACAGCATTCTGTGCCACGCTGTTTTCGGCCTCAAAGCGGAAATGGTTTTCCTTTTGCGTCAGTCTGATATGGACATATCCTTCTGGATTGCTTTCCAAACGGCTGTATTTGAAACAGTTTTCGGCAATCGGTTGCAACAACATCGGTGCAATCATAAAATTCTCATTTTCAACATTTTTTTCAAACTGCACGTCACATTCCTTTTCCATGCGCATCATCTGGAAATCGATGAAATTCTCCACATATTTCACCTCTTTTGACAACGGAATCACATCGGCCTGACAATCCACCAAAACGTAACGCAGCATTTCCGAAAGTTTCAGTACGCCGTCGGCAGCGTTTTCGTCGTTCATGTAAACCATCGAATAAATGTTGTTCATGGCGTTGAACAGGAAATGCGGATTGATTTGCGACTTCAGGTAGCGCAGTTCCATGTCTAACTTCTCACTTTTCAGTTTGTCGGCGGCAATGCGGTCTTCGTTTTCCTTCCTTTGATAATAGAAAATCAAGGCGACGGCATAAACGGCTATAAACCAAATTGTTCCAAGCAAAAGAGGGAACGGACTATGGCTCATGATTTCCTCAATCGGCGTTTTGGCGACATTAATCAGCAGGATAATCCGTATGATGGCCGAAAGAAATGCCCAAAACAGAACGGTAAAGAAACTGAGTATGATGAAAATCATAGTCTTTTGCCTTGCAAGCAGATAGCGGATCAGCACCTTGTTTACAAAAGCGACCAAAAGAATCACTTCCATCAAAAAAGCAATAGAATTGAGCAACTTGTATAGGAAACTGCTGCTTGGATCGGCAGCCAAAAAGACGACGAACAAAATGAGCCACGTCACACCTTTTTTATGAAGGCGGTCGATGAAGCCTAAATTGTTTTCTGCATGTTGCATTTTCATCCGTTCCGAATTTTTTGGCAAAAGTAAACTGAATTATTGGTTTTCAAACCATTTTTCAACAAATGAAAGAATTTTGTCAATTTTATAAGAAAGAACAATGGCTGTTTTCAATATATGAAAACGATGAAACATGATTTTTCTGCAATTCCAATGAAATCAAAAACGGTTTTGGCTGTAGTATAATATATGACTGATTTTTCTAAGATATAGAAATAATGATATAAGTATCACATTTACAAACATCTACAAAAATAATGCAAATAACGCTAATAATTCATTTTTATCAACTTTTGTCTTGACACAAAAGTTGC